>JAOZOH010000211.1 GCA_029933365.1 Desulfuromusa sp.
CCATCCGCAAGGGGAAAATGGTTTTTGCGCAGGATATAACGAAGTAGTAACGGTTATTTGGTTGGTCGTCTGTAATGATTTTAATAGATCCCACGGGAGCCTGTTGCTGTTCAAAACTTACTAGTTTTGAAAATGGCCAACTCTCATGCTTTACCCTTATAGATAAATCTGGCCTCTGGACCATTGCAATATGCAACACAGCTCAACCTAATTCAAATGGCTGATCTGTTAGGAATGGTTATTTACCGCAAGATGAAGGTATAGGATGGGGTGATTCATCGGGTAATTTCGTGCCGGAAGCCGATGAAATTTTAATTGATGCGCTGCTTTGTTCCTGGATGCGGGAATTCCAGAATGAACGTCCAGCTTCGCGCATAGCTTCTTTGCGACGGATACCGATGTCTTTTAACTGATGATCAGTCAGTTCGCGGAGGTCTTTCCGTTGCTTAGAAATTTCAATCCAGTCTGAAAGCTTGTTTGCTATTGGAATCAGTGCCATGAGCAAGTCTCCTTTGACTTTATGGAAAGCTTTTAAAACAAACGAATTTATCAGCTATTTGTTTTCTGAAATCAGTTTGGTGCCAAAAGCAATAAATGCGGCTCCCGCAAAACCCTGTATCCAGTTTTGTGACTGTTGGTAACGATTGCTTACTTTGCTGGATGAGAACAGAAAAACAACGGCTGAGTACCAGAACAGCGATATGGATGTCATCAGGATCACACTCAGCATACCAATAAGCACAGAGGGCTCTTTGGGGAGCGCCGATGCAAATATGCTTGTAACAAACATGGCTGTTTTGGGATTTGAAAGGTTCGTGATTAGCCCCTTTTGCCAATCTGTAAATGGTTTTTGGCGCCAATATTGCGATTTGACCTTTTTTTTGTCGGACCTGCGTAGGCTGAAAATTGATTTTATTCCCAAGTAGATGAGATACCCCCCTCCCGCCATTTTTAAAGTGATATATATTCTGGGCGCCACAGTGAACAGATAGGCGATTCCGAAATAACCCACTATGGCCCAAATCATTGTTCCCGTGCAGGTACCAAGGACGATAAACATACCTGATCGACGCGAATGATTAATCGTTGTCTGTATTGTAATCAACAAATTGGGTCCTGGTGTAACAACCGCAACACTCCAAATCGACAGCACACTTGATAGTGCAATGATTGTGTTCATAATTTAATACTGACCTATCATTCTTTTCTGAGGTTTGAAGTTACTCCGGCCACAAATGACTCTTAATTTCAGATGCAGCCCGTCTCGATATTTGACACATTATCGATCTTATTTTATGATTACAAATACAATAAAAAGATACTTAACATCACAAAAAGAGATATCAGAGTTTATGGAAATCAGTGAGTTGAAGATATTTTTGGCGGTTGCCCAAAAGGGTAATATTTCAAGAGCGGCGGAAGAAATTCACTGTGTTCAGTCCAATGTTACGACCCGCATTAAGCAACTGGAGGACCGTCTTGGAGTCAAACTGTTTCATCGCAAAAGCAGAGGGGTCAGCCTGACAGCCTCCGGGCACCAGCTTGTAGGTTATGCCGAGCGAATCATTCGCCTTGCCAAAGAAGCTGAAGATGCCGTAGCCGAGCAGAATGAGCCGAAGGGCGGACTATTGATCGGAACGATGGAAACAACTGCAGCAGTACGCTTGCCACCATTATTAGCCGCTTACCACCATTCCTATCCACAGGTAGAGCTGCATCTGGTTACCGGCACATCGGAGGAATCGCTAAAACGCTTGATCGACTACCAGGTCGATGGCGTACTGGTTTCAGGTAGAGTGACCCATGATGCTCTCGTTGCCGAAAAGGCCTACGAGGAAGAGCTAGTTCTTGTGGCCCCTCCAACCGCTGAGCCTTTTGAACAGATAAAGAACTTGAAAATTCTGGTTTTCCGTCCAGGATGCACCTATAGGGCTCAATTAGAAAACTGGCTTAAAGAAACGGGAAGGCGGCCCTATCGGGTTATAGAATTTAGTTCCGTTGATGGCATTCTCGGCTGCATTGCCGCAGGTATGGGGATCAGTTTTTTGCCTCGCTCGATAGTCGAACGTCCGCAGGTTCAAAAAAACTACTCGGTTCATTCTTTGCCTGATAATTTTGGCAGGATGACCACGTGGCTAGTTCGGCACCGTCATGAAACTCCCAGCAAAGCGTTGCTGGCATTCAGGGATTTAGTAGTAAGCGAATCGTAAGCTCCTCTTGTTGGTACATTCTCACACAACAAAAAAAGCTCAAAGCTTAGACCTTTTGGAGCAGAAAAGCCGCTGAAAATGCTCCGACGGCTTTCATCTGTGATTTGAGCGATTGTTTCCTACGGTATGTTTTTTTCATTACAGCGACACTTATGATAAGGTTGCTACGATGAGAGGTGATATGAAGCGTAGCGGAGTCCAGTATCATATTCCAGAAGGTATCAACGGCTTAGAATTGCTGACATGCTCTGACGCAAACTATCATTTTTCGCCTCATTTTCATGACTCTTACTGTATTTGGCTGAACACCAGCAGTGCAGAAACTTATACCTACAAAGGTAATTCCGGAATCCTTCAAACCGGTGACATTGGAATTATTGCTCCTGGGGAGGTTCATTCCAACAGAACTTTTGAATCCGAATCACGCCAGTTACTTACTTTTTATCTTAATGCCGATCTTCTACAAAAAGTTGCTTCCGAAATAGAAGGCGCGACTGATTCTACGATGGAGTTTCGCACGGATTTTCACTCAGACAAAGAAGCCTACACAAAGCTGGCTATGCTCTGGCAAACTTTAATCAGATCACGGTCCTCTTTGGAGCAAAAATCAGCCCTATATGGTGTCATTGCTCTGCTAATAAATCGATACGCAAGCGTTACTCAACGACATATAAGTATTGGCAGAGAACAAAAACGCACAGCTAAAGTTATTGAACAGTTCCATGACAGATTAGATGAAGATATCAAACTCGACGAACTGGCAGAATTAGTCAATTGCACTCCATATTACTTGATCCGCTTTTTCAAGAAAGCCATCGGCTTGACTCCACATGCATACCTTTTGCATTTACGTTTAGAAAAAGCCAAGGACCTGCTGCGGCAAGGGGAAAGTATAGTTGACGTCGCGTTTGCAACTGGTTTTTCCGATCAGAGTCATCTGACTCGTCACTTTAAGGTCAAATTTGGTATACCCCCTGGTGCCTACCGAGGCCAAATTCAAGCCAACTGATAATACCAGGTCAATTTTGTACAAGACCCCCTCCTCCTTTAATTGCTATGACTGAGTAAAGATCTCGCCATTCTAAGGAGGAGCTTATGAATATTGGGCTACGCAAACGGATACGTCGGTATTTCCAAAATCGTGTTCATTACAAAGAACTTCTGAATTTAAGCGAGAGAGAGCGTAACGACCTCGCTATCAGTCGAGTCGATGCAGAACAACTTGCTGGAAGATTTCATTCATCTTCCAGTGTTCAAAAATAGACAGAGGAGAAAGAGTGTATGTCTAAAGAAATAAAACCAACAGTATCGTACGAGGACTCATTTGATAAGCTCGACATAAGAGTCGGCAGGGTCATTTCTGTCGACCTAGAGACCGAGACCCATAAACCAACGTATAAAATGCTCGTAGATTTTGGCAAATATGGCAAGCGAGTCAGCTATGGTAGGTTTACTCAGCATCCAGTGGAAGAGGTTAAGGACAGACTTGTGTTGGGTGTCTTGAATTTTGAACCCCGTCAAATGGGGTCAGTAACTTCTGAGGTATTGATCTTGGGCGTCCAATATCCCAAAACGGAAAGTGGTGAGGCGACTTTTGTCTCGCCAGCCGTCAATGCAAAAATTGGAAGCAAATTGTTTTAAATGGG
>JAOZOH010000074.1 GCA_029933365.1 Desulfuromusa sp.
CCCAGTATTGTTCAAATCACCCTGGATCGCCAGGGGATCACTTTTAAAAGCAGGTAGGTCATGCACCGACTGATAGTTTTTCTTATAAGCTTATGTTTGCTGGCGTCATCTGCGATGGCCGTTAGCACAACTGCGCCAAAAGAGCTTCAGGATCTCTATTTTGGTGAAACTCTCTTTTATGCTTTTCAGGAGGAGTGGTTCGACGCTATTGCCCGGCTCGATTCTGAACTGATGCAGCACCATGGACTCGACCAGCCAGAACTTGACTCTCTTTTTCAGTACATCGGCCTGGCTGAATTCGCCGTGGGGGACTTCGAGCTGGCTTACCGGATGCACCAGCGTGCCGGGCGAGCTATCACAGCGGTTATCAATGGAAACGTTGCAGAAGAGGTGCGCAATGAAGCTTTGTTCCGTTTGGCACGTATCTATTTTCATAAAACCCAGCCAATCAATGCCCAGCATGCCTTGGATCGTATTGATGGTGCTGTTCCTAAAACATTACGCTACGACCTAAATTTTCTGTGGGCTCAGGTATTTATGGCGAACGGTCGATTTGCCGAGGCTGCAACTATTCTGGATGGACTGAAAAGTGTCAAAAATCTGGAAGGTTTTGCCAGTTACAACCTTGGGATTGCCTTGCTCTGGGGTGGCCAAGTGCAGGAGGGTTTGAATCAACTTGATCTCACCGGCAATATAGTCAATAAAAACCCAATGACACTGGCAATCAAAGACAAGTCAAATCTCATTCTTGGCGATAAATTGTTGGGAGAAGAAAAATTTGATGCTGCCAAGTTGGTTCTGGATCGGGTTCGTCTTGATGGACCATTTTCCAACCGTTCACTGCTTGGTTCAGGGTGGGCCGATGCCTCGCTGGAACGTTTCGACCTGGCTCTGGTTCCCTGGAGTCTTTTGCTTGAACGAGAGGCAACCGACCTTGCAGTACAGGAAGCGATGCTTGCCGTTCCTTATGCTTATGGAAAACTAGGGGTATACAGCCGGGCAGCCTTACTTTATGGCAGCGCTCTGAAAGTTTTCGGAGAAGAAATCGACAACCTCAGCAGTTCGATTAAAAGTATTCGTGAAGGTAAATTCCTCCGGGCTCTGTCACGGGAAGAACTGAAACAGGATAAAAATTGGGTGGTTAAACTGCGCGAACTTCCGGAAACACCAGAGACCTATTACCTGCTCGAGTTGATGGCCTCACACGATTTTCAGGAATCACTAAAAAATTATCTCGACCTGAAGCAGTTGCGGAGAAAACTGGAACATTGGCACGGGGATCTGGAAGCTTTCGAGGAGATTATTGAAAAACGCAGGGCCTATTACCAGCCACTGCTTCCTGAAATAGACAATCGTTTCAGGTTGCTCGATTCGCAGATGCGCCTGCGTCTGGAGCAGCGGGATCGTATTGAGCAGCGCCTTCATAACATGCTGGTTGCGCCCAGACCAGATTATCTGGCAACAGCGGAAGAACGGATCATCCGGGAACAAATTATTCAATTGGAACAATCTCTACTGGCTGAAGGATCTGGAATCTCTGCTGTTGAAGAATCCCGGATCAAGCGTTTACATGGGGTGTTGGACTGGAATATCCAAACTAATTATGACCAGCGTCTAACCGAAGCTTTTAAAAACCTGCAAGCCTTGAATCAGGATGTTGAACAACTGCAGCACCAATATGATTCATTTGTGCGGATCCGGCAGGCTGCTACACAAAGTTACCAGGGATATGACAAGTCGATTCGCCGCCATCGCATCCGCATCACCGAGAGTCAGAATCAGGTGAAGAAATTGATGGCCCGGCAAGGACATCTGCTTGAAGTGATGTCGGTCAGTGAATTGAGCCAGCGCCGTGAACGTCTTGAAGAGTTTCAGGTCAAAGCACGTTTTGCTATGGCTGACAGCTATGATCGTGCGACCAGGGATCAGGAAAAGAAGAGGGTAGAAGAATGAACCGATTTAGACTCTTCATTTTTGTGCTGCCATTATTTTTTGCAGCCTGCTCTTCTATTGATAATAAGGGGACAATTGCGGAGTTACGCAATCGACAGATTGAAATTAAGGGGGAAGAGATTACAGATGGTCTCGATAAGGCGATGCAGAGTTATCAACGTTTTCTGGAGGAAACCCCGAACTCGGCCATGTCACCTGAGGCAATTCGCCGATTGGCAGACCTGAAAGTTGAGAAGGAATACGGATTCGTCGCTGATGGTAAATCAGAAACAGCTGATGCTGTGACTTTGACCGCCCCAGAACCTGCAACGCTGACAGAAATGGCACTATCGGAGTCTCAGCCAGCATCGATGCCAACAGACGTTGAGTCTGAAACCGATTTTGAACGACGGACGACTCTAAATCAGCCGGTACCTGTAACGCCCATAACTGATCCCGAAACGGATCCGGTCATTGATGATCTGGAAAAAGCTGGTCCGCTTGAAGCGATTACTCTCTATCAGAAGTTACTCGACGAGTACCCACTGTACCAGCGCAATGATCAGGTGCTGTACCAGATGTCCCGCGCATATGAAGAACTTGGTCGAGTTAAAGAGGCGATGGTGGTTATGGAGCAGTTGGTGCATCAGTATCCGCAATCACGATATCTTGACGAAGTCCAATTTAGGCGCGCCGAGTACTTTTTCAGCCACCGGAAATATCTCGATGCTGAAGGCGCCTATAAAAGCATTGTTGACCTGGGTGTCGGTTCATCTTTTCACCCGCTTGCTCTCTATAAGCTCGGATGGACGTTCTACAAGCAGGAGCTTTACGAAGAGGCGATGCATAAGTTCATGACTCTGCTTGATTACAAGGTGTCCGTTGGTTACGACTTTGAACAGACTGAGGACAAACCGGAACGCAAGCGTGTAGATGATACCTTTCGTGTCATCAGCCTGGGCTTTTCCTATCTTGGTGGAGCTGAATCGGTGGTCGATTATTTCTTACAGTACGGTCAGCGTGACTATGAGGATAGTGTTTACAATAATCTTGGCGAATATTTTCTCACTAAGCGCCGTTACAGCGATGCCGTTGATACCTACACCGCTTTTGTGAGTCGCAATCAATTTCACCGAAAAGCGCCACTGTTTCATATGCGGATCATTGAAATCAATACTGCCGGTGGGTTTCCAAGCCTGGTTATTGAAGCGAAAAAATCCTTTGCCACGAATTATGGTCTGACGACCAACTACTGGCAATATTTCGAACCTGAAGATCGATCGGAGGTCATTGCTTACTTGAAAACTAACCTGACCGATCTGGCAAATCATTATCACGCCCTTTACCAGAACCCGAAGCGGGATAAAGAAAAACCGGTGAATTTTACCGAGGCACACCATTGGTATCGGGAATTTCTCGTCTCCTTCCCGAAAGAGGAAGATACACCGGTTCTTAATTATCAACTGGCCGATCTGCTATTGGAAAACCGTTCTTTTGTTGAGGCCGCGGTTGAATATGAAAAGACTGCATATAGCTACGATCCTCATGAACAATCCTCAAAAGCTGGCTACGCTGCAGTTTACGCATATCGTCAGCAGCTTGGTTTGGTTGCAGAAGAAGACAAGAATCCAGTCAAACGAGAGGTTGTTCGTAGCTCATTGACGTTTGCTGAAAACTTTCCAGAGCATGAAAAAGCGGCTGTTGTTCTTGGTGCGGCTGCAGACGATCTTTACGATCTAGGTGATCACGCCCAAGCATTGACCGCTGCGCAGAAGCTGATCGTAGAATTCTCCGTCGCTGACGTGAATGTTCTGCGTTCTGCCTGGCTGGTTGCCGCCCATTCGTCCTATGAACTTGAGCTCTACAGCGAAGCTGAAGCAGCTTATCAGGAAGTGTTAAATCGGCTTCCGGAAAATGATGATTCCCGAGTGGGTCTGATCGATAATCTTGCAGCAGCGATCTACAAGCAGGGAGAGCAAGCGAATGCGCTTGAAGATTATAGAGCAGCAGCAGATCATTTCCTGCGTGTAGGAGTTATGGCAGCAACCTCTGACATCAGACTAACTGCTGAATATGATGCTGCTACTGCGTTGATCCTCCTCGAAGACTGGGAGCTTGCAGCCAGTGTTTTGACCCGGTTTCGTGATGATTTTCAGGGGCACGAATTACAACCTGAAGTGACCAAAAAAATTGCTTATGTCTATCGGGAAGATGAAAAGCTTTCCCTGGCAGCCGATGAATTTGAGCGGATCGAAACAGAATCGGATGACATTGACGTCCGTCAAGATGCCTTGATGATTGCAGCAGAATTACATGAACAGGCAGGAAATATTGATCGGACACTGGATGTTTATCGTCGCTACGTGGAGTATTTCCCGCAACCAATCGGGATCAATCTGGAAACACATAACAAAATCGCTGTAATTCTTGAAAAACAGCAGAAACGGGAAGAGTACCTTGATGAGCTCAGACAGATTGTCGCAATTGACTCGACGGCAGGTGACAAGCGAACCGATCGAACCCGGTTTCTGGCTGCAAAAGCGGCTCTGGTCCTGGCCAAACCCGGTTATGAGCAGTTTGTAGCTGTCGAACTCATCAAACCATTCAAAAATAATTTACGTAAGAAACAAAAACTGATGAAAGCGACAACACAGGAATTTGGCAAGCTTCTTGAGTACGAAGTCGGTGAGGTGACTGCTGCTGCGACATTCTATCTGGCTGAGATCTACGTCCATTTCAGCACAGCATTGATGGAATCCGAGCGGCCTGACGGGTTGACCCCTCTAGAATTGGAAGACTACGAACTTGCCATTGAGGAGCAGGCATATCCATTCGAGGAGAGAGCAATCGAGGTACATGAAAGAAATCTTGAACTGATTTCTATGGGTGTATACAACGAATGGATCGACAAAAGTCTGGCGCAATTGGCCAAGTTTGTTCCCGCGCGTTATGCAAAGTCGGAAGAAGAGAGTGCTGTCATCGCGTCGCTTGACACTTATAGTTTTGAAATTGCCATTCCAATAACTGCCCAGGAAACTGGAGAACAACTGCTGCCGGCTGCTACAGAATCGGAACTGGCAGATAGTGAGATCGTCGAAGTTCCATCTGACACAATCAATCCGGGCACCAATAATGCTGATAAAGATGTGGTTGTGCCGACCACTGTGACCGAATAGGAAAGGTATGGATTTTGAAGATCCAAGATCTGAATAAGCTTAGACATTTGTTGAATTGGTCATTAGAGAATGTAAGGTTCATACCGTTGCTGATCACGTTGTCGTTACTCACTGGTTGCGCGGTTGGCTCGAAGGTGATGCCTGAGACTGTGATGGAAACATTACCCGCTCTAGAAGGTTCGGCGGTGACACAATTTGAAGATGGTCGGAGAGGTTTTGTTATTACTGAGGTTACGAATCTGGATACGGCCTCGCGCCGCGATTTTGATCAAGCGGTTGTCTTGTTGCATGAAGACAGTTACGAACAAGCAATTGAACTTCTCGAAAATGTCGTCGAAGTCTCACCGGGAGTCTCAGCCCCTTACATCAACCTTGCAATTGCCTACCGGAAAGTTGGCAAGCCGGAACTGGCCGAAGAAAATCTTAAAGTAGCACTGAATCTGATTTCTGGACACCCGGTAGCGAGTAACGAATATGGGCTGTTATTGCGTAAAACTGGCCGTTTTGAAGAAGCGAAAACTATTTACGAACAAAGTCTCATGATTTTCCCCGATTATCTGCCAGTACGAAGAAATCTTGGGATTATGTGTGATCTCTACATGAATAACCAGCAGTGTGCCCTCACACAGTATGAATTTTACAGTGAGGCTAACCCGGAAGACAAGCAGGCCAAGATGTGGGTTTCAGAGTTGCGTCTTCGTCTAGGACAGTAGTCAGAGCTCTGCTACCAACGAATGGAACTCCCTCCAGGAGGAGGCATATGATTCGACTATTTTTTACCTGTTTCTGTTTGATTCTACTACCCGCTGTTACTGTTGCAGCCGGTGAGCAGGAAATGAATAAACAGGAGCAGGGGACACAGCAAACCAAAGAACTTTCGGGAATGTCCATCGTTGGTAACGATGAGGCTCCTAAATCTCTGTATATCGTACCCTGGAAAAGCTCCGAAATCGGAGTGGAGACCAGTTTGAACATGATGTTGAACAAAGACGCCGTTCCTGTAGATCGGGACGTTTTCAAAAGACAGCTCGACTTCTACGAAGTCAGCACTGCGAACAAATCTGGGAGGTAAAAAAATGGAAAGTATTTATTTAATGGTTGGTTTCTTTCAAAAGGGCGGTGCGTTCATGTACCCGATTCTGCTTGTGCTTGCAATCGGGATGGCCATCACTATTGAGCGTTGGATCCAGTTGACCAGAACCCGCAATGAAAACCAAAGAATGTGGGTTAGGGTACAGCCAGCGTTGGCAAAAGGGGACTTTGATAACGCGCGAAAAATTGTTGACAAGGATAAGTCAACTATTGCGCAGATGTTATCGATGGGTCTGGCAAGACAGGGCGCAGTTAGACGCCGGGAAGATATCGAGATTGCCATGGAAGAAAGTATGATGGAGATCATTCCGCAACTGGAAAAACGAACTCCATACATCGGTTTGCTTTCGAATATCGCTACCTTGCTGGGATTGCTCGGTACAATTATGGGCCTGATCGAAGCATTTACAGCTGTGGCTAATGCAAATCCGGCAGAGAAGGCCGACCTTCTTTCAGCCAGTATTTCGGTCGCCATGAATACGACAGCTTTCGGTTTGATGGTCGCCATTCCATTGTTGCTCATTCATGCCAAGTTGACTTCGACCACGGGGCAGATTGTCGATAGCTTGGAGATGGCATCAGTCAAGGCGCTGAACAGTATATCCAGTTTCAGTAAGCGCCAGAATCCAATGAGCTGATTATGGCCAGACGAAATCAAAGTAGACGAAAAGGGATGAGGGAGAATCCTGAACTGGATATCACCTCATTTCTGAACTTGATGGTCATTCTGATCCCATTTCTGCTCATCAGTGCCGTTTTTTCACAAGTGACAATCCTGGAGTTGAGTGTGCCAACTTCATCCGGTGGTCCGACAATCGACAAGCCGAATTACACGATCGAGGTTATCGTACGTAAAACCGGGTTGGAGCTTGGCAACGGAGCCAGTGTCGTGGCGGCAATGCCTAAGGAAGACGGTCAGTACAATCTCGACCAGCTGACTGCAATGCTCGTTCGTCTGAAAAATGACTACCCGCAGAAGGACGACGCAACAGTTTTGATGGAACCGGATATCGAATACGACACACTGATTCAGATCATGGACAGGGTCAGGGAAACTGAAGTACCAAGTGAGAACAGTGATATCGTTCAGAAGCTGGTGCTCTTTCCCTTGATATCGATTGGAGACGCACCATGAGGGACAGCAGACGTATCAGACGTATGGAACGCAGCAGAAAAAAAACACCGGGTTTAAATCTGACCTCGCTGATGGATGTGTTTACGATCCTGGTTTTTTTCCTGCTCGCTAATTCATCCTCAAGTGAAGTTCTGGCAACTCCAAAATTAATTAAATTGCCCGATTCTGTGGTTGAGGTCAAACCCAGGGAGACTGTAGTGATCATGGTCAGTCCAACGACTGTCCTGGTACAGGGTGAAGCGGTGATTGATACCTCCGAACTGCTTACCTCTACAAATGATTCGGTCCCTGAGATTACCGAGCGGTTAAGCCAGCTCGAACGTAATATCATCGGAATAAGCACCAAGGAGATTGTCGAAAGCAAGGAGATTGTCGAAAGCAAGGAGATTACAGTTCTTGCAGACAAAACAATCCCGTTCCGAGTGCTGAAGAAAATAATGTTAACCTGTACGGCCTCTGGATACGGGAAGCTTTCTCTCGCGGTTATCCGGAAAGCCTCGCAAAACTGATTGGGAATTCCGTGGATACTTCTTATTTATCACAGGAATTAGAGCCCCTGAACGCGCAGATTGAGCAGCTTCAATTGAAGGTCGTGAAGCTGGAAGACGAGCTACGTGTTGTAGAGGATGAACTTGGGACTTTTGCTATCGATCAACAGCACTTCGAGATTTTGCAGGAGGCCTGCACAGCTCTTGATAAATTACAGGAGCTGGATGCTGGAAAACTATTCTGGGACGGATTACCGGAAGGGCTAGATACCGCCGAACACAGTGATCGGTTGCGAGCTCGGATTGCCGGCTTTAATGAAGAGACCCGGGATATTCATGAAAAACGGGCAGCTCTGCAGAAGGAAATAGATCAGCATCTGGGTATACTCGATTATTTCTTTGATGAAGTTCAGCAAGCACAAGAGCGAGAGCAAAGGCGTCAGGAAGAGTTTGTTATCGAACGGGAATTTTCCTCCCTCCCGTATCGAGCAATGCTTATGCCTTGGGCTAAAGAAGTTGAGAGTGAAAAACGCTTCCGCAATGCTCTGCTGGTTTCGATGTTCTGGAGTCTTATCCTTTGTGTCGCTATATCTTTAGTTACTGTGCCGATGCCAGATCGTGCCAATGTTGTCATTGAGATTCCTGCACGGATGGCTATGCTGCTTGAACAGAAACTGCCTGCACCGTTGCCAATGCCGGTACCGAAAAAAGTTCAGAAAATAGAGAGACAGGAAAAACTGGAGAAAGCTAAACCAGAAAAGAAAAAAGCAGTTAAACCAGAAAAAAACGCCAAACCGAGTAAAACCCCAGCGAAGAAACAGATTAAAGTGAAACCGACAGGCGGTGGTGGAACAAAGGTTGCGAAGAAAAAAACTGAGAAGCTCGGAGTTTTGGCGTTCAAGAGCGACTTTGCTGCTCTCATGGATGAAGTTCCGGTTGTAAGTCTCAAACCTAAGACCGGTCTGAGTAATAAGATTCCAGGACAGGCTGTAGCTCAACGTTCGCTGGTGACAAAACCGACGAAAGGTGGTGGCAGCAAAGGGATCAGCAATTATGGAGTCAGCCGAAATCTTGGCACAGGTGGCACAGGTGGCGGTAGCGGATACGGTAATGCCGGACAGATCGGTGGCATCGGTACCGCAAAAGTCGAGAGTTCCGTGGCAGGTTTGACCGAAGAAGCTGGCCGTCCGATGAGTGATGGTTTCGGCCCAGCTCGTACCGAAGAAGAAATTCAGATTGTTTTTGATCGCTACAAAGCAACCCTTTACCGGATATATAATAAGGAATTACGCAAAGATCCGACCTTGCAAGGGAAATTGTTGCTGCACATGACCATCGAACCAGGTGGAGAAGTTTCCTTATGTGAAATGGTCTCGACTGATCTCGCTTCACCCGAACTGGTAGCAAAAATCGTTGCTCGGGTAAAAAGGTTTAATTTTGGTCCGAAGGAAGGTGTTCTTCCTGTGACCTTTGATTATCCAATAGATTTTCTGCCCGCAGGGTAAATACCTGATCTGATCGGTAAAAGGGGGTGAATATAAAATAAATGATTTGAGTTATCGTCAACCAGGTTCATCTCCGTCAGGAGGTCTGGCTGACTAAAAAAGCGGGGGAGGGGATAAATGGAAAGTATTTTAAAGGAGATTATTATGTTTCGTTCTTACATTATTGTAAGTCTATTTTTGGCCGCATTGCTTATTGTAGGAGGTTGCGCGAAAAAAACTGTTCCTGAAATTGAAAAAATACCTACTCCGGTAGCGACTGAAACTGCCAGCGAG
The DNA here is from genome assembly GCA_029933365.1 of Desulfuromusa sp. Next base: position 9,602 of record JAOZOH010000074.1, read on the forward strand.
CCACCGCCTGTTACCATCACTGAAAGTAAACTTGTTCAGCCAACTGTTGAGGCACTTCTCAACCTCGGTGATATGAAACTGGGAACCATCTTATTCGGGTATGATTCTTGCGTTCTGACTGCAAATGCGCAGCAGTTACTGAAGAACAACGCTGAGTGGTTGAAGGAGAATTCGAAGGCAAAAACTATAATCGAAGGTCACTGCGACGAGCGTGGTTCCGACGAGTATAACCTGGCTCTCAGTGAACGGCGTGCACTAGCCGTAAAAAACTACCTTGCTGAACTTGGAGTGACTCCGAACAACCTTACCATCATCAGTTACGGGGAAGAGAATCCAGTCAGCGCAGGTCATAACGAAATGGCCTGGAAACAGAACCGTCGGGTTGAATTTAGATAATTTCTTCGGTAAATATAGAGAAGAGGATAGGTAAGCTGTTTTCTCTGTTTTATCCTTCTTATACATGATGGAAGCTCCGGCTTAAAGGCCGGAGCTTTTTTTTACAAAACCTGTCTGAGAAATAATTTTGCTCGTTCTTCCTTTGGTTCGTCGAAAAAGTGCTCTGGTGTCCCTTCTTCAACCAACTTACCATAATCCATAAACAGAACTCGGTCGGCAACTTCACGAGCAAAACCCATCTCGTGAGTAACAACAACCATAGTCATCCCTTCACGAGCAAGCTGCTTCATAACTTCAAGAACTTCACCAACCATTTCTGGGTCAAGGGCACTGGTTGGTTCGTCAAATAGCATCACTTTGGGATCCATCGCTAACGCACGAGCGATAGCAACACGTTGTTGCTGACCACCGGAAAGTTGACTTGGATAGTTGGCTTCTTTTTCCGGAATTCCAACTTTTTCAAGGAGAGCCCGGCCTTTTATTTCAGCTTCTTTACGACTCCGTTTGCGCACCTTCATCTGTGCCAGAACCAAATTTTCAAGAACTGTTTTATGGGGGAACAGGTTGAATTGTTGAAAAACCATCCCTACTTCACGACGAACTTTATTCATGTCAGTTTTGCGATTAGCAAGATCGATTCCATCAACATGAACATGACCACCGGTTAAGGTTTCCAGACCATTCAAGCAACGCAGGTAAGTCGATTTACCGGAACCAGAGGGGCCAATAACAACGACAACTTCCCCCGAAGTTATATGGGTGGTGATGCCATCAACCGCACGCACTTCTTGATCACGAACAACAAATATTTTTTCTAAATCAACAGTTTTAATCACTGACTGCTAGCCTCCGCTCAACCCAGGCAACCACTTGCGATAGAGTGAATGTTAAGATCAAATAGAGAAATGCCACAACAAACCAGATTTCAAAAACGGCAAAGGTTGAGGTAATAACTTCACGACCGCTTTTGGTCAGGTCGGTGATAGCAATAACTGAAACCAACGATGAATCCTTGATCAGACTGATAAATTGACCGGCCAATGGCGGCAGGGTCCGTTTAAACGCCTGTGGCAGGATAATGTAGACCATCGCCTGAGGGACGTTCATACCAAGAGAACGAGCTGCTTCCATCTGTCCTTTAGGTATTGACTGGATTCCGGCACGAATAATCTCAGCAACGTAAGCACCGGCAAAAATCCCCAGAGCACAAATACCAGACGGTAGCCTGCCGATATTGAGAACTGTTCCAAGAAAGAAATAAAAGATAAAAAGTTGAACCAGTAGAGGTGTTCCACGGATAATCTCGATATATGTGATAGAGAGCTGGCGCAAAGTCAGATTTTTCGAGACCCGACACAACCCGGTTACGACACCAATAATTAAGCCAATAACACTGGCAACAGCAGATATCCAGAGGGTGACCCAAAGTCCGTGAGCCAAAGGACCAGCCTTCCACTCTCGGGTTGAGCCAACAGTATCACCTTCCATCAGATATTCATCGACTGAGACATTGGCAGTTTCCGTGTCAATGGTAAAAGAGCTGTTCTCACCACTGATATCATTTTTAACTGTTACCGTAGTCAAGTTACCTTTTTTGTCGATTTTAGTTATGTGCCCATCAAAGTTGACTGTTTTTACATCTTCACTATGGTAGGCAAAGTATTGAGGGATCCGATTCCAGCGCCAAGTATAGTCAATTCGTTTTGTAGCAATCCACAGACCTAACACGATTCCTAACAAAACCATGAATGTCAACGACCACCAAAGCCAGTTTTTTGATTGAGTATTCACTTTTTTGGAGCTTTCTGTGAACGAAATTGAATTCTTTAACTCAATAAAGAGTTCAAAAGTTAAATTCTACAAAAAAAGGCGGGGAATATGGCATAAGCATACTCCCCGCCAAAACAAATTTATTTATTTCTGAATTTGTTTCAACCAGGCGTCACTCTGAATCCACTTAGAATAAATTTTGTCATAGGTTCCATCACTTCTAATCTGGGCCATATAGTTGTTCAGCCAGTTCAGGAAATCGTGATTGCCGCGACGGACTGCCCATCCCAGAGGCTCATAGGTAAATGGCTTGTCGAGATAAACAAGTTTGCCTTCACTCTTCTGTTTGTAGGCAATTTCCATATAGGGAAGATCATAAACAAAAGCATCAATTTTACCGTTAACCAGATCGGTGACCCCTTCTGCTTCAGTATCAAAAGAGATATAATTACAGCCAGGGATCAACCGTTTGGTTGCTTTTTCCCCGGTGGTACCAAGCTTGGAGCCAACTTTATATTTTTTGTTATTGAGATCTTTGTAAGATTTAACATCACCAGCGATCCCTTTTTTAATCAAAATAGTCTGCCCGATGACGATATAGGGATCGGCAAAATTGATTTTCAGATTTCTTTCCTGAGTAACCGTCATACCGCTCATGATCATGTCATATTTTTTGGTCAGCAGGGCGGGGATGATACCGTCCCAGGCAGTATTGACCAGCTCAAGCTTGACGCCCATAGCCTTGGCAATTCCTTTGGCCATATCAACATCGAAACCGATGATTTCACCCTTTTGGTTGGTCATTTCAAACGGCATGTAACCTGGTTCCATACCAACCATCAAAGTGCCACGGGCCTGGATATCATCCAGAGTATCAGCACTGGCAATACCGGGAAGCACAACACAAAGAGCTAACAGACAAGCAAGTACAAGTTTTACACGTTTCATTATTTCTCCTCCTCATTTAATGATGATGAAAGCTAAGCCGATTTTATCGGCGGGATAAATTTAATACGATTTACCTTCGTCCAGAAGTTCATTGATGATCATGGGGATTTTGCATTTGGGACAGAGGGGCAGGTCATCAATAGGCAAATAGACAATTTCAGTGTAGCGACATTTGGGGCAGATAACCTCAATCGGTTCTTTTTTTGATCGATCTGACCGCTCCATGTATCTTCTCCATATAATCCATTAAAAAGTCATTGTAATCACAGATTTCTGCTTATACCATAGCGCCTTCGTCATAAACAAGAGACTAACAAACATTGTTTGGATTTACATCCTTGTGATAAAAACCCATAAAATAAATAAGCAGCAACTTTATGCTGAATTGATTCTGGCCTCGGTGACCCTGTTCTGGGGAGCAACATTCCCCATTGTTAAAGATGCTATTAGCGAAATGCCGATTCTGGCATTTCTTTGGATACGATTTGGTATTGCAGCCATCATTCTGGCAATTCTAGCGGGAAAATCAGGATTTGCAACTCTGGATCGTCGAGGCTGGATGGTGGGGATTTTACTCGGGACTCTACTGGCGCTCGCCTTTACATTCCAGACCTTCGGCTTGGAACGTACATCTTCTGCAAACACTGGTTTTCTAACCGGCCTCGGGGTGGTCTGGGTTCCTTTGTTGGCGGGCCCCCTCTTGAGGAAACCGGCAGCATTGGGATCAAAAATTGGAGTTTGTTTCGCCCTGATCGGATTATTACTACTCACCTGGCATACACCATGGACGATTAACTTTGGGGATCTCCTTGTTGTTATTTGTTCGTTATTTATTGCCCTGCATATTCTTGGGCTTGATATTTTCACCAAAGGGTATGATGGTAAATCCCTGACCTTTGTACAAATTGCCACGGCAGCGGTTCTTTATTTAATTGGCAGCTTAATATATGAACCGGTCTCCTGGCCTCAAAATTGGAGTGGATCACTGATCTTTGCTTTTGTTCTTACATCGGTATTTGCTACGGTCTACGCCTTCTGGGCGATGACAACTTTTCAGAACCGCACAACTCCAACCCGCGCTGCACTTATCTATACACTGGAACCGGTCTTTGCAGCGATGTTTTCCATTTGGTTGGCCGGTGATCGGCTTACGGCAATTGGATGGTTTGGCGGTGGACTTATTGTCGCCGGGATGATTTTTGCTGAAGTCTGGCCACTCTTTATCCCCTGCAACGCAAGGCACGAGAACTGATAACAATCCTCCCCACTTAATTAAATGTCGCAGAATTCAGGGTAAGAGATCATCTAATTCGATTCATTGATTGAATTACAGAAAATTTACGCTCTGTTAAAATGCATAATCCGGAGACATGGCCTGAACAGGCCATTATTGCAAATCCGGGAGAATGGAACATACGTAAAACTCCTTAACAAATACTTTGGGAACAGGATTAGGATCCTGTCTCCCTCTAGTTTATTATCATCTCTATGTTTATTTCTTATTTATTGATCTCGCCTCTCCTTCTGCATATTCCAAGCACGGCAAATTTGTTCTAACTCGGGCTCACGCATGACACCGAAGAATTTTT
>JAOZOH010000075.1 GCA_029933365.1 Desulfuromusa sp.
TGTCTGTGGCTAATAGATGACTTACAACCCAACATTAATTCATCACTTCCTCGAAAACAGCGCCCAGCGCTTTCCGGACAAGATCGCTCTGGTTCACGAAGAAGTACGGGCAACATATCAACAGCTGAATTCTCAAGCCAATCAGCTGGCCCGATTTTTCATCGAGCAAGGTGTTGTCTCCGGTGATCGGGTTGTTCTTTTGCTTGAGAACAGCCTGGAATACGTGGTCAGTTATTACGCAGTACTAAAAGCTGGTGCTATAGCCGTACCGATGAATACGGAGTTAAAACCAGATGGCCTGTTACCACTGTTGCAGGAGCTGGACGCAAAGAGTCTGGTCACAGCTCGGAAATTTGAACGTCTTTTGCGAGCTGTCGATCTTTCTACAACAACAATCAATGCGCTCGTCATAAAATCGCCGAAGTTAAGCCTGAATCAGAATATTGCTGTTTTTGACTGGGATAACGTTATTCATGATTGCAACTCTTCTGATTTGAATCTTGATATTTCATCCTCTTCACTTGGGAGTATCATTTACACTTCAGGATCGACTGGTCAACCAAAAGGGGTGATGCTTTCTCACGGTAATATTGTTGCCAACGCGACATCGATTTGCCAGTATTTGCAGCTGACCGACAATGATATTCAGATGGTGGTATTACCGTTCTTCTATGTCATGGGAAAATCATTGTTGAATACCCACTTTGCTGTTGGCGGTAGTGTCGTTATAAATAATAAATTTGCGTATCCGGCAACAGTGATTCAGCAAATGATTGATGAGAAGGTCACTGGTTTTTCCGGGGTACCATCGACCTATGCTCATCTGTTGCACAAATCACCGCTGGTAGCTTCTCGTGAAAAGCTGACCTCATTACGCTATTGTTCTCAAGCTGGAGGGCACATGGCCGGTACCACTAAACAGCAATTATTAGAAGTTTTGCCTGAACATACAAAATTATATGTCATGTACGGAGCTACCGAAGCCTCAGCACGACTAGCCTATGTCGGACCTGCCATGCTCAATGAGAAAATTGATTCTATCGGCCAAGAAATTCCCGGTGTAACGCTCAAGGTTCTGGATCAGACCGGTCTTGAACTACCTGTGGGGAAAGTTGGTGAAATTGTTGCTTCGGGTAACAATATCATGCAGGGCTACTGGCGCAATCCTGCGGCTACGGCAGAAGTATCAAGCCAACATGGTTATCATACTGGTGATCTGGGTTATAGAGATGAGGATGGTTATTTTTTTGTTGTGGGGCGTAAGGATAATCAACTGAAGGTCGGTGGGCACCGGATTAACACTCAAGAAGTCGAAGATGTTATTATGGCCACAGGGTTGGCTGTAGAAGTTGCAGTGTTGGGTATCCCTGATCCATTGCTGGAAAACCGACTGGTCGCAGTGCTAGTCCCAGTAGATTCGGATCTGAAAACTAAAGAAGTCCTTTTTGCCTGTGGCAAGAGATTACCAAATTATAAAGTTCCGCAAGATATCTATTTTTGTAGCATCTTACCCAAAAGTGCCAGTGGTAAAGTTGATCGCAAGAAATGCCTGGAAAAAGCTATTTAGCCACAGACAAATGCGGACAACTGCTAGACAAAAGAAAGGCATAATTTACAGGGATGGATGGTATCTAGGGGATAGAGCCAAAAACATTTTTTTCTTGGTTTTACCCAAAAGGACGGGGCTTAGAGACTTATCCCTTTTATCCCCCATATCCCTGTGAAATGATTTTCAGGGAATGAAAAAGTTTTTAGACAGGATGAAAATCTGATAAAATCTGATATGGATCAAGAGAAAGAAATGTTTTCTTGATTTTAACCAAAAGAAGGGTTTTTAAAGCTTTTGTTTGTCATCAGATTCTATCCTGTTGATCCTGTCAAAAGAAAGATTTTTTGAATTGACTGGTTTTGTCCGCACTTGTCTGTGTGTGTCTGTGGCGAAGAAAAGATTGTGATGTTGACCTTTATCTGCGTTTTTTACTCTTCGCCTCAAGGTGCCTACTTTTGGTAAGTGAGTGAAACAAACGGGTGAGAGTTGGCAGTTTGTTTTTTTTGGTTTTTGCTTAAAAAAGGAGAGTTCTATGCCAACAACAGCAGATATTATTAAGCAAATTGAACAGTTCACTCCTGCCGATCGAGTTAAAATTATCGATATGGTGATACGTGACACGATAAAACCCGACACAGAAATTGAAAATATTTGGATTCGGGAGGCTGAGGTGCGTTGGGATGCTTTTACTCGCGGTCAAGTCAAACCCATCCCATATGCAGAAGTTATGGCTAAGTATCAGGAAAAGTGATGGAAGTAAACTTTCTGCCAATTGCGCAAATGGAGATTGATGCTGCTTTTGACTGGTATGAAAAACAGGCGATAGGTCTTGGTTACGATCTTCTTGATGCACTCAACGACACGTTACGACTTGTCGTGTCTTATCCTGAGCTGCATCCCTTGGCAGGAGACAATATCCGACGTTGTTTGTTTAACCGATTTCCATATGCTCTATATTATGGCACCACTGAAGGCCAGATTCTTGTCGTTGCCGTTGCTCACCTACGACGAAAGCCCGGATACTGGCACGGTAGGTTGAAAGTATGATGAAGATAGATGCTGGGCGAGAGACCAGGTTTTAGCCACAGACAAATGCGGACAACTGCGGGACAAGGAATCAAAACCAATTTTGCCACAGATGAAAACAGATAGGTGCTGATTGGAGCTTAAAACCTTTTTTGACAGGATGAACATCTGATGAAATCTGATACGAACCAAGAAATTGAAATGTTTTTTTGATTTTAACCAAAAGAAGAGTAGATTTTTTGAATTGACTGGTTTTGTCCGCACTTGTCCGTGTGTGTCCGTGGCAAAGAAAAGATTGTGATGTTAATCTTTATCCGCGTTAATCAGCGAGTATCTGCAGCTAAGGACTGGGAATTTTAGAAAGGATTAATTCTTATGAACAAGGAAGAAATTACCGATTTTCTTGTTCGGCACAAAGCTGAATTAGAATACCGCTTCGGTGTTGAACGAATCGGACTGTTTGGTAGCTACGCACGTAACGAGGCTGGTGTAGATAGTGATATCGATATTTCAGTGGTGTTGAATAACGAAAATATTGCGGACAGTTATTTCGGTGTTCTCCATTATCTTGAGGATCATCTGCAACACAAAATTGATCTGGGACTTGAGTCCAGTATCCGCCCAGAGATCCGTGAACAGATTATGAAAGATATTATTTATGTCTGAGCGTAACAGCCTTCTTTATTTACGGGATATGCTTGAATCTATAGCAGCCCATAGAATCGTTTTTACCCGGGGTTGACCGCGATAGTTTTTCCCTTGATCGGAAAACTTACTCAGCTACGATTAGGGAGTTAGAAATTATCGGTGAGGCGGCAGGAAAGGTATCGAAAGATATACAAAATTTAAATCCCGAAGTTCCCTGGAGATTATTAACTGACTTCAGGAATGTTCTCGCTCATCATTATTTTGGAGTTAATATCGACATCGTCTGGGATATTATTCAACGTAAATTGCCAGAACTTAAAATACAGATTACAGAGATGTTGACTACTATAAAATGAACGGTTGAGAGGCAAAGGTTTTAGCCACAGACCGATGCGGACAATTGCGGGACAAAAGAAAGGCATAATTTACAGGGATGGAGGGGATCTAGGGGATAGAATCACAGGCTGTATTAGCCGCTGATAAGGTCTGATAAGGTCTGATGTTTAAAACCTAGAAATAACAAAAAGGTAAAGTCCTTGAACTATCAGATTTCATCAGACTGTATCCGCGGCAACAAGATTTTTTGAATTGACTGGTTCTGTCCGCATTTGTCCGTGTGTGTCAGTGGCAAAGAAAAGAATTTGCTGTTGATCTTTATCTGCGAACATCAGCGTGTATCAGCGGCTAAGGATTTAGAGTGGGATTAAAAGAAGGGAGCAATCATGTCTACTGTCAAGGAAAGAATACACGGGATCATTCAATCGCAACCGGAAGATGCGTCCTACGAAGAAATTCTTCGTGAACTTACTTTTGAGCGAATGGTTGACAGAGGGTTGGACGATTATCGGAAAGGGAGACTTTTGACCAGCGATGAAATGGAGCATCGGATTCGTCAATGGAGCGAGTAATATGGACAAATGAAGCCCAGACGTGGCTTCAAGATATTCACGATTATATCGCTGCAGACAACCCACAAGCTGCTCAAAAGGTCGTAAGTGGAATTTACCATAGAGCCCAGGGGCTTTCTTCTTATCCTGAGTCAGGTTCTTATTATCGATCTGAACCGGAAGGCGTTATCAGAATATTGCTTTATGGTCATTATCGAATTGCATATTTGTTGACTCCTTCAAGGAAGATTGTAATTTTAGGTGTATTTCACGGTGCTCTGGATATCAACCGTTATCTTCTATAGCTATATTATTAGTTCTCTCAGTGTGATCCATTTAGAGGTTAACTGATCTTAGAGATATACAGGCGAATCATTGTTTTGAAGTTTGTTTTAACTGATAGGAAAGCTTCTTAAGATTCAAGTTTAATATCAGACCTTATCCTGTTGATCCTGTCAGAAGAGTAGGTTTTCTGAATTGACCGGTTCTGTCCGCTGTTGTCCGTGTGTGTCCGTGGCAAAGGAAATATTGTGATGTTGATCTTTATCTGCTGTTATCAGCGAGTATCTGCGGCTAAGGATTTGAGTGGGATTGTCGATAAGAAGAGATGTGAAGAAAAAGTATGAATTATGGCTGTTGAAATTAAATTATTGAATCCTGTCGATACCAATCTTTGGAATGCATACGTGGCAGCCCACCAACATGGGAGTGTATATCATCACTCCGTCTGGGGGAGGGCGATTCAGCAAACCTATGGTCATCAGATTTTCAACCTGATAGCTAATGACTCTACTGGAACAGTCATCGGAGTATTGCCTCTGGTCCATATAAAACACTTTCTGTTTGGGAATAATCTTTTCTCTTTACCGTTCGCCGATTTGGGTGGAATTCTGGCGGATGATACAGAAGTTGAAAAAGCTCTTTTGACCAAGGCAATGGAGATTGCAGCTGAACATGGTATTCCCACTATTGAGCTTAGACAAACATATGAATTGAATGTGTCCGCGCTGCCATCAAACACAGCCTATAGATATGATACTAATGCCTCGCAGCAAACAGCCAAGGTTCGGATGCTACTGGATTTACCCGATTCCTCGGAAGAATTGATGAGTTCATTTAAGTCAAAATTGCGCAGTCAAATTCGTCGACCACTGAAAGACGGATTAACAGCTAAAGTTGGCGGAACAGAATTGTTAAACGATTTCTATATTGTCTTTGCGGAGAATATGCGTGATCTGGGCTCTCCAGTTCATTCGAAAAGATTTATTGAAAATTTACTGAATGAACTTCCAGAAAGCACACGGATATTTATTGTTTATAAAGATGATACCCCTTTAGCCTGCAGTCTCACTCTGGGGCACGGAAAGATCCTCGCAAATCCCTGGGCTTCATCATTACGCAGGTATAGTCGTTTGAGTCCAAATATGCTTCTGTATTGGACTATGCTCGAATATGCTTGTGCTAATGGTTTTTCTGTCTTTGATTTCGGTAGATCAACGCCTGATGAAGGGACCTATAAATTTAAAAAGCAGTGGGGGGCAAAGGAGTCACCACTTTGTTGGCAGATTCTTTCCAATCAAACTGAAACATCAAATTCTTCAACAACTGACAAGTCAAAATTTGAGCTGGCAATGCAGGTTTGGAAAAAACTACCCGTTTCTGTCAGTAAAGTCCTTGGTCCAGTTGTCCGTAAGAATATAGGTTTATAATGCGTATTAGTAGAACTCTCCCCCCTGCGGCAGCACCCATTGGCTGGAAAAGCTTGTTTTCCGGCATCGGTGCAGTGTTCAGCGGGGAGTCAGAACCCAATCGATTCTCAGATGAATTAAAAAGTTATTTTGGCAAAAGAGATTGCTATTTAGTTTCTTCTGGCAAAGCGGCTTTAACCCTGATTCTTAGTGCGCTGAAAGAGCAGTATCCTGAGCGGGATGAGGTTATTATACCGGCGTATACTTGTTATTCTGTACCATCAGCAATTGTTCGTGCTGGGCTCAAGGTCAAGCTTTGTGACATTGCAGCTGATAGTTTTGATTTTGATTTTGAACAATTAAAACCAATGCTTGAAAGTAAAAACCTATTGTGTGTTGTACCGACTCACCTATTTGGTTTGCCAGCTGATGTCAAGCGTCTGAAGGATATGATTAATTCTCCTGAAGTGACGGTGCTTGAGGATGCTGCCCAGGCTATGGGTGGGGAATGGCGTGGAAAAAAGCTGGGTACTCTGGGGGATGTCAGTTTTTTTAGTCTGGGGAGAGGAAAGGCTTTTTCGACGGTCGAGGGTGGTGTCATCTTAACTGATTCTGAAGAGTTAGCTGCCAACCTCAAAATGCAGATAGGTAAAATTCCAAATTACACTCATTCAGAAACATTCAAACTGTTTCTTTATACAGTGGTTTTGAATCTATTGCTCCACCCGATGCTGTTCTGGATACCGAAAAGTCTCCCTTTTTTGAAGTTAGGGGAGACAATTTTTGATCCCGATTTTGAGATTAAAAAATTATCTTCTTTTCAAGCTGGATTGGCAAAAAACTGGGTTGATAAATTGCAAAGTTTCCGGCAGGTACGTCAGGAAAATACAAAGGGATTATTGTCTATCCTGGATATGGAGGGTTTTAAAATGTTTGTTGAGGGACAGGCTGATGTTCCTGATCTGATCAGATTTCCAATTGAAATGCAAGATGAACGAGAGAGAATAGAGTTTCTGGATATAGCTAATCAGCGTGGGCTAGGTGCTGCTATTGCTTACCCGAGTGCAATCAATGGTATAACTGAATTAGCTACTAAGTTCGGGGATGAAAACTATCCTCTAGCAGAAAAACATTCAAAACTGTTGGTGACACTTCCAGTACACTTATTTTGTACAAAAAACGATCAGAAAGCATTTGTTTCAGCGTTGAAATTTACGTCTTAATCCAGTCAGTCAAAAAGGTGAATGCCAATGAAATCTATAATGGTAATTATGTCCTGTATCACTTTTATATTGGTATCCGGATGTCAAAACACACAAAGTGGAGACAACGTTAATAGTAGCGGTTCAGTTTCTTCTTCTGTGTCAAGTGTGAGTCATGCTGCAGGAGGAAAAAAAATGAGCGATATTCTATCAGGAAAAATAGGGATTAAGGACGTTTCACAGGAAAAATGGGATAAGTTAGCTGGGCAAAAAATTTATTTTGGTCATCAATCCGTTGGCGTTAATATTATTGATGGGGTCAAAGCCATTCTTTCTGAAAACCCACACATCAAGCTCAATATTGTTGAATCACGCAACCCTTCTGATTTTAATGTCGGTGTGTTTGCCCATTCCAGTGTTGGCAAAAATGAAGATCCGCAATCAAAGACCGAGGATTTTTCTCAGATCATGGATTCTGGAGTTGGTGAAAAAACGAATATTTCTTTTCATAAATACTGTTACATCGATGCAAACAGTCGATCCGACAGCAATAATATTTTTGAGAACTACGGCAAGCAAATGCAGCAACTAGTCAACATATACCCTGATGTGCAATTTGTTCACCTGACTATGCCTCTGACTACAGTTCAGTCTGGACCTAAGGCGTGGATTAAGAAAATTCTTGGTAAGCCCGTTGGTGGTCTGGATGCGAACATAAAAAGAAATGAATATAATCGGTTGCTAAAAAACACTTATCAAGAAAATGGTTTGATTTTTGACATTGCAGCTGTTGAGGCACAAAGACCAGAGGGGGGCTTTGAGTCTTTTACCAAAAATAGTCAATCTTATCTGTCCATGTACAAGGGTTACACCAATGATGGCGGTCATTTGAATCAGTTAGGCCAAAAAGTAGTTGCAGAAAAGTTACTGATTTTTCTAGCCATAATTCAAAAGTAATCAATATGTTGCATTCCTGCTTACGTTCAAAATTTGCAATAGCAGTTCATCGTTTTGGGTATAAAATTGACCATGATTTTAAGAGGAAATTTATCCTCACAAAGTCATTGCAAGTCGTGTCTTTACTTGGCCGATACTTGTCTGTTGTCTTTTGTAAAATTATGATTGATGAAAGGGCAAAACTGCATCGACAATTATGGTTGTCGCCTAAAGGAAATATCATTTTAGGGGTGCAGAGTATGGGTGATGGCTGCGTTATTCATCACAATGTAACTTTGGGGATGGGGCTTGGAAATATTGGTTATGCAGTAGCGCCCACAGTCAGAGATAATGTTTGGATTGGCCCCAATTCAATTATTCATGGAAATATAGTTGTCGGCGCCGGGGCAACCATCCTTGCTGGTTCCGTCCTGGCTAAAAATCTCCCGCCTGGTTGCGTTGTTGCTGGAAATCCTGCACGTATGATCAGACGGAGTTATGATAACCAGAATTTACGTTCTTCGTCTCGGTACGATTTTACCGCAGATACAATAAACACCGAAGATCAGTCTAATGTTTGATTCTATAAAAATTGATTATCGCCATGCATGTGCAGTTGAGCCTGGACTGTTAATCACAGGTATTTTTCGAAGAATAAGAGTGTTTTTTAGAGTTCTTTTTTATTCTTACGGTCTTCAGGTGGTGATTTCGTACCGATTTTATCGCTGGACAACCTCTTATCGAGGGTGTGCCAATGCTTTAGCCAAATATTTGTTAGGTACAATTGCATTGCTATTACATAAGTTGTTAGGGGCTATGTACGATATCAATATCTCACTGAATGCAGACATTGAACCGGGTCTTTATATCGGCCATTTTGGTGGAATTTACATTGGTCGCTGTACCATTGGTCGGTGGTGTAATATAAACCAGCAGGTTGCTATTGGTGAGAGTAATGTTAATGAGATGAATAATCAGATTACGATTGGGGATAAAGTTTGGGTCGGGGCACACTCCACAATTGGGTCGGGAGTGACTATTGGCAATGGAGTAACGATATCGGTAGGGACTCCAGTGTCAAAGGATATCCCTTCCAATGCGCTTGTTGCAGGAGCTTCTTGTCGGATATTACAAAAAGAATATGATAATTCTGTTTTATTAGGTTTGTGGGGGAAATAAAGTATGTCTTCTAGTGAAAATGATTGCTCCTCTTCTCGTTCCGGAACGTATCTGCTTTTGTTGGTCATTGTAGGTCTGTTTGTTGTCGGTTATTATGATATTTTTCAATGGATGTATGGAAGATATATGGGGGAAGACTCCTATTATTCACATGGATTTCTGGTTCCATTTGTCAGTGGGTATCTCATCTGGCTAAAAAAAGAAGAACTCGCCCTGGCGCAAAAAAAAGGATCTTGGATTGGGTTGCTGCTGATTGTTTCAGCTGTTCTGATCCATATTTTCGGTACGGCTATTTATATTTTTTCTGTGTCGGGTTTTTCTATATGGATCCTGATTGTCGGTGTTTCACTTTTCCTCTATGGAACAGAGGTAACTAAAATCATCCTTTTTCCATTGTTTTTTTTACTGTTCATGTTCCCACTTCCTGGCGCAATTATCACCATGATTTCCTTTCCGTTGAAGGTTCTGGTAGCGCAGATGGGCGTCAAAATAGCCTCTTTGCTCGGGGTCCCACTGTTGTTGGAAGGGTTTGTCATTACCATTCCCCAAGGTGATTTACTGGTTGGCAACCCCTGTAGTGGATTACGTTCGTTAATAGCATTTTTAGCGATGGGTTCTCTGTTTGCTTATTTTAGCGACCTTTCAAGGGGGAAACAAATCTTCCTTTTCCTTTTGACTATTCCAATTGCAATTGCATCTAACTTGGTACGGGTGCCGATACTGATTTACTGGTCCTATAAATGGGGGCTGGAGTCTGCTGCTCCTGATACTCTGGTTCATACCGGTTCAGGTTTTGTTGTTTTTATCCTGGGTCTCATACTGTTGTTCATTGCTCTCCGTTGCCTTGGAGGAACTTTTGAAAAATAGATATTTATGGCTCATTATTATTTTATTTTTGCAAGTTCTGGCAGTACGGGCTGTCAGTTATGATTCCCAAGTATCAGCTGCACAGGGACTAGAAGCCATCAGTAAAATTCCTCACAATGTTGGTGACTGGAAAGGGACCGACTATCCTCTTGACCCACAGATTTATGACATTCTTGAAACCCGTTCTATCATCCATCGATCATACGAAAATTCTTCTGGGCAAAAGGTGTTTCTATCGATTGTTTACTATGCAGAAACTAAAGTTGATTTCCATGCTCCGGAATCTTGTTTGGGGGGGCGGGGGGTTGAAACTACAAAATCTCCCGACACGGTACTGATAGATAAACTTAAGACGATAATGACGGTCAGTAAACTCGTCCAGCAAAGTGAACATGGAAAAAATGATTTGGTCTATTATTTTTTTAAAGCCGGCCCGTTTATTGGACGTAGCTATCTGAAGTTGAGATTGAATCTGGTTCTGAATAAATTTGGTAATGCATCCAAAAGTGGTTCATTGATCCGTGTTTCAACCGCCATGCACAACGTACTTGATGATCAGCAGGAATCTGTTTTGCTCAAAGAATTTATTAATCAAATTCACCCTTATATTGCTGGATACTTATAGACATGTTTTTTATAAAGTTTCTCCGTAAATTTTACCATCTGTTGCTGCAGAAAAAGCAAGAATTATATCTTTATGCTCTGAAGGAAAGGGGGCTGCAGATTGGAAAAAATGTGACCATTATGGATGAATGTTTTTTTGATCCGACACACTGTTTCCTCATTTCTATTGAGAGAGATACGACATTGGCTCCTAAAGTACGTTTGATTGCCCATGATGCTAGTACCAAATATTCATTGGGACATACACGAATTGGACGAATAATAATTGGCAAAGAGTGTTTTATTGGTGATTCGACCATTGTCCTTCCAGGGGTATCCATTGGTGATGGATCTGTTGTCGCTTCGGGGTCTGTTGTTACAAAAGATATTCCTGCTGGGAGTATAGCGGCTGGAAGTCCCTGTAAAGTAATATCTAGTAAAGACATATTTGTTAAGAAACACGAGAAGCTAATTTTACAAAGAAAAGCACCATACGTAGAAGAATTACAGAGTACGCTTACAGATAGACAAAAAAATGAGATTCTAAAGTTTTTAGAATTTGAAATTGGATATATTAGATGAGTAAACCAATCCGTTTAATGCAAATAACCCATGACCTGGCCATTGGTGGATTACAGCAGGTTGTTGTTAGCATTTGTCGATCTATTGATCGTGATAAATTTGATGTATCTGTACTCTGCTTAAGATCGTTGGGAGAGTTTATTCCTGAAATTGAGGATTTGGGAATAAAAGTTCATTATCTCCCCCAAAAAGAGTCAGGGACTGATTATTTGTCTTTTCTTAATGTAGCTAGGATATTACGTCAGGAAAAAATAGATGTCATTCACACCCACAATACTCAGCCGTTTATAGATGGTACTATTGGTGCGTGGTTATCTGGTGTTAAAACAATTGTTCATACCGATCATGCAAGGGATTTTCCTGATAAAAAAAGATACATGTTTGCTGAATGGTTGATGTCTCATTGGGCTTATGGTGTAGTTGGCGTTTCTGAACATACGACTGCTAATTTACGAAAATACGAAAAAATTACAAAGAAAAAGTTATTGACTATTCCAAATGGGGTATCTCAGGAAAAATTTGAATTGTCTATTGATAAAGAGAAGTTGCGGCAAGAATTGGGGATACGTAATACTGGGCCTGTGATTGGGCTTGGAGTGCGCTTAAGTGAGCAAAAGGGAATAACCTATCTAATAAAGGCAATGAAAGATGTAATTAAAGAAGTACCTGACATCTCTCTTGTTATTGCTGGCGATGGCCCACTTCAGGCGACTCTTGATCAGGAGGTTTTGTCACTTGAGCTTTCTGAAAATATTTTTTTTGTTGGGCCAAGGACGGATATGCCCCGCCTCTTAAAGTTATTTGATCTCTATGTTCTTCCTTCGTTATGGGAGGGTTTGCCGATGGTTTTATTGGAGGCAATGGCTGCTGGTTGTCCAATTATTGCGACAAATGTTGGAGGCAATATGTCTGCTATTAAAGATGGTTTTAATGGTTTTCTTGTGCCATCCAAAAATACTGAAGAATTAGCAAGGACAATAATTAATTTACTTAATGATGTAGGGTTGCAAGATGTGTTTATACGGAACTCTTATGAGGTGTTTAAACGTAAATTCAGTGCTGAGAAAATGACAAAGGAATATGAACAATTGTATGCGCGAGAAATATAGGATGTTGAAAAACTGAGCAGAAGAAATAAATCTTTTCTAGAAAATAATCTTCACTTTTTGTTAACGCCTAACAGCATACCTCCCAGTGAAATGGTTTGTTGGGCTAAATTTTACGCGCCGACTTGGTGTCTCACTGATTTAGGTTTGAATTATAACATGCCGACAGTCTTGAACTTGATATGATAGAATCAGTAATAAAAAAAACAAATATGTACTATTCTGATTCTTCTTTGAATAATTTATTAAATATTATTCCCTCTTTAAAAAATAAGAGTATATTGTTTATAGGTAAAAGTAGTTCTGAAATAATTGATACTATTCTTAATTATGATTGTGAATTATTTATTTTAGAACAGAAGGAAATGATTAAAATAAAAAGTAAACAATCAGATTCTTTGGAACAATGTAAATCATTACAAGTAAATAAATATGACTTCTGTATAATAGTAGAGCCAGATATTTTATTGGGAAACTGCTCATTTTCAACTTCCAGAAAAATATTTCATAATATATTTAAATGCCTTAGTGAATCAGGAATACTATTTATTGGAAATTTGAAATTCATTAGAAGCAAAATCTTTATTAAGTTCATTCTTGATAGAGGTATATTTAATAAAATAGAAAATTATTATTGTTTACCGTCAATTTTTGACCCTCAGGTGATCTATCCATTGTCACAGGATCGAAAGTACACAGTACGTATTATAACGGAAAATTTTTTCAAAAATTGGACTTTAAAAATACTTTTTAAAAATATCGTAAAGTATTTTTTTGTTAAAACTACTTCAACATTAAACCCTTTCATGGATACTATTTTAATTGCTAGAAAATCTACCAATAGTAAAATGCCGTCAATTAAACACCGCACAATAAATTGTGAGGTGCGGTCATTCCTGTTTGATTACAGAAAACTTTTACCCTCACGCAATGGACACTTTAATAAGCAAAAAATAAATATTTACAATGTGAAGCCCAACTTTACGGATTTATATATTGTCTGGTTGTCTAAGGGGTCAAAATATGTAGGGTTAGGATATTCAAAAGGTAAAAACGGTATGGAACTTGTTAAAATAATAAAGAAATGTAATGTTAATTCTAAGCATTATGAAAACGTTTATAATCAATATAAAATAACTAATTTACTTAATGAATATAAAAATGAATTTAAAAATAATAGCTTAGATATCCCATTATGTATTTATTTTGAAAAAAACAGTGAAAATATAACATTTATAGAGTCACCAGTTAAAGGTAAAATACTATCAACCCTAAGGAGAAAATTTATTCATAAAAATTCGTACCATAAATATGAATTTCTTATTGATGGTTTTATTGATAAACAAAATTATATGCATCGATTTTTATCTGAGAATATTAAAGATTTATTGCCTGTAGTCCCATGCAAATATTTTATAAATAACATAGATAAAAACTGCAAATACCTGAATGATTATTCAAGGTATAATAACTATAGTGCTAATGTTCAGCATGGTGATTTTACAATAGAAAATTTACTATATAATAATATTAATAATACCTGGGGTGTTATTGATTTTGAATGGATGGCTCGAGGATATCCTTTCATGTTTGATTTATTTTATTTAATTATTTCTATTGAATATAGGGAGATTACTAAAATAAATGATGTGTACATAGATCGTTGTTTTGTGTCTTTTGTTGACACTTTTTTTAGAGTGAACTGGTATTCAAAAAAAATAAAAAATATTCTTATTAAGTATTGTGATCAGAATAAAATTACATATGAGAGAATTTATGATTATCTGTTAGATACTCTGTTGTTAACTTTTAATAGAATTTATTACTCTGAAGAGAAAAAAGACTATTCTGAACTGTATAGGAAGATGTTATGTTTTAGTTTGAAAAATAAACATAATTTTATAGGCTCGTCAGCAGAATCTGTGGAGATACTCAGGTTCCGGTAACTTGCCAAGTTC
>JAOZOH010000212.1 GCA_029933365.1 Desulfuromusa sp.
TTACGCTGATCTGTTTTATTCCAAAGGGGAAAAAAAACGTGATCGTGAAAAATCTCCGGCAAAAATTCGTGGTAAACTGAAAAAGTACGGTAAAAATAAAGTGAAGATTTTTGATCGCTGGCAAAAGAAGTTTGAACCGGAATTAAGATAAAAAATCCCCCTCAATCCCCCTTTGCCAAAGGAGGAAGTTCAAACGTAGTGGTCTAATAAAGCTCCCCTCTTTGACAAAGAGGGGCTGGGGGAGATTTTAATTAACCGGGGACAGACAAGAGGTCAGTCCCCTTCGAGTTATTATGGAAACTTGGCTGCAACAGTTTATTGGTTTTCTTCCTGATGGTGGCAGCTACCTCCTGTTGCTATGTCTGGTTGCTTTTGCCGAATCATTGCCGATGATCGGGCTGTTGGTTCCCGGTAGCACCTTGATTGTGTTGGCTGGGTTTCTGGCCTCACACGGAAAGGGTTCATTTCTTCTATTGGGAGTCATCACAATGGGGGGGGCATTTCTGGGTGATCTGTTCAGTTTCTGGCTGGGTTCTCATTATGGGGCAAAACTATTAAAATTAAGAAGCTTTCAGAAACATCATCAGCTGGTTAAAAGATCTGAACGGTTTTTCGTTGACCATGGGGGGAAAAGTATCTTTTTTGCCCGATTTCTTGGTCCAATTCGTGGCATTACACCATTTATTGCCGGTCTTTCGGGGGGAATGTTGATTCGGCCATTCTATCTCTACGCACTGATCAGCGCTGTTTTATGGGGAATCTGTTATCCGGGGTTGGGTTATTTAGGAGGGAGCAGCTGGCAAAACGCCCAAAGCCTATCCGCTCGGTTCGGTTTAGTTATTTTCTTTATTTTGCTAGTAATTATTCTCCATCACTGGATTCGACGTAACTTTAGGAAAAAATAAACCCGCTATTTTTGCAAAAGTTAGGAATGTAGTCATCAAAATCTATACTGAACGCCCGTTGTCAGAGCATAAGAATCCCATTTAACTTGATTCAAACGGGACAGTCCAACAGTCCCATCGGCAAAGTAGGTTCTATCTGTTCCAGTCTCTGTTTGCCAATATTGGAGATTACCGTTAAATAGCCAGGACCATTTTTCATTAAGCATGTACTGTCCCTTGAGATTCCAGACAATCCCCGTTCCGGTGGTTTCATGTTCAAAGCTGACAGGATGGGCAAAGTCAGCACGTAAATTCCAATCGGCTTGAGCAAAATACTCAACCCAGTGATATTCGGTTCCAACAGTTAATTTAATCTTATTGCTCGCCTGATAATCAACATTAACCCCTAACCATGGTCCATACCAGTAAGCGGTATAATTGCTATTCAAGTGCGGAATTGGACCTGTTGTTGGTGGCATCTCAGCATCCGGACCAAAAAACCACCAGCGAAAAAAAGGATTGGAGATGGTCTGTTCACCATTGGTCATGGACAAGTCCTGCATATTGAAGCCATAACCAATCAACGGGGTAATAGAAAAACCTTTGAGCATATTCAACTCAAATATCGGTCCAACAGCACCCGACAAATCAACGGTAAGCCCCTTATCTGCGTCATTAACAGAGCGTGACCACTCAAAAGTCCGATCATCAACAGCATAGTCAGAATCCTGGACATTCCCCGCCAGAATTTTACCAAAGGAAATATTTGCCAAGAACAATGCATTCCTGTTTATATATGGTAATTCACCAAACTCCAGCCAACCCGTTGCCTGGAGTTGAAACACCTCAATATCGTCCCAACTCAGCTCTGAAAGAATGTTTGGATTTTCACCGCTGGTATCGCCTGAAATATTCCAGTCAAGTTGATCTGAACGGTAACCAAAACCCAGATCGACACCAGAAGCGGTGATATGTAGCGGTTCAAAAGAAAAAACTGTTTGGGGGGAGAAAAAACTGAACAGGACTACGGAAAAAAGAGACAAGAAGAATAAACGCATTTATGAATCCATAGTCAGAATGGCTTGGCAAAGGGCCGCTCTGTAAATGGAGCGGCCCTAACATCACAAAATAATACTCAAATTAAATATCGCAGCGGTTATAGATGGCATTGTAGTCGCCAGCTTCATCAAGTTGCAGATAGTTGTAAATTTCATCTTTAAATGGAGCTATCTTCTCTTTGTAAATAGCCAAGTACTCAGCCGGAGTGGGCAACTCCCCTTTGAGCGCGGTAACAGCACCTAATTCAGCACTACCAAGATAGACCTGCGCACCGGTACCAATACGATCATCAAAGTTACGGGTAGAGGTGGAGAACATATTCACCCCATCAGGAACACGGGCTTGATTCCCCATACACAATGAGCAGCCCGGAGTTTCGATACGAGTCCCAACTTGGTTGAAAATAGCAAAATAACCCTCACTCTTCAGCTTAGCCTGATCCATACGAGTCGGCGGACAAATCCAGATACGGTCAATAGGGTTAAACTTGTGACCTTCCCAAATTTTGGCAGCAGCACGGAAATGGCCGATATTAGTCATACAGGAACCGAGGAAGATATCTTCAATCTTGGTCCCCTGAAGTTCAGATAACACCTTGACATCATCAGGATCATTCGGACAAGCCAGAATCGGCTCAGTAATTTCAGCCAGATCAATCTCGATAACAGCAGCATACTCAGCATTGCTGTCAGCTTTAAGCAGTTGAGGATTCTCCAACCATTTTTGCACAGCATCAATCCGCTTTTGCAAAGTTGGAGCATAAGAATATCCATCTACAATCATGCTCTCCATTAGTGCAACATTGGAACGCAAATAGGTTGTGACAGCTTCTTCGGACAGCTGAATACACCCAGCGGCAGCGCTACGTTCGGCAGCGGAATCAGTAAGCTCGAAAGCCTGCTCTGCAGAAAGACCGGGCAGCCCTTCAATTTCCATGATGCGCCCATTGAAAATATTGATCTTATTTTTTTTAGGCACGGTCATCAACCCTTGCTTGATGGCCCAGTAAGGGATAGCGTTAACAGCGTCACGCAGGGTGATACCTTCATTGAATTCACCTTTAAAACGGACCAGAACTGATTCCGGCATATCCAAAGGCATAAATCCAAGCGCACCAGCAAAAGCAATCAACCCTGAACCGGCCGGAAAACTGATCCCAAGTGGAAAACGGGTATGAGAATCGCCACCAGTGCCAACGGTATCGGGCAGACCCAGGCGATTCAACCAACTATGAATAACACCATCACCAGGATTTAAGGAAACACCTTCACGCTCTGTAACAAAAGGAGGCAACGTCTTGTGCATCTCAACATCAGAGGGCTTAGGATAAGCACAGGTATGACAAAATGACTGCATAAACATGGGTGCCTGAAACTTGAGACACGCCAGCTCCTTCAATTCATCAGATGTCATTGTACCAGTGGTGTCCTGAGAGCCAACAGTGGTCATGGTCGGCTCACAAGCAGTGCCGGGAAGGATGCCTGTAACGCCACATGCCTTACCCACCATTTTTTGCGCCAGCGAGAAACCTTGACCGGCTTTCACCTCAGGATTATTAGCTTTAATGAATATATCAGGAACGGATTGACCCAATGCAGCACAAGCACGTTCAGTCAATTTACGCCCGATAATTAGTGTAGCACGACCACCGGCACGGAACTCATCACTGACAGTGTTAGGAGAAATTTCAAAACTGGCCAGTTCGGCACCACTGGCATCAGTGACTTTTCCAGCCTTAGTGTTGATGGTAACAACTTCACCATGCTTCAACTTACTCACATCCATACGCAATGGTAAGCCGCCTGAATCTTGTGCGGTATTGAAAAAGATCGG
>JAOZOH010000213.1 GCA_029933365.1 Desulfuromusa sp.
GCAGTTTACAGTCTTTTCTGGATAGAACCAGTGATAAGCTGGCATCATTGCAGTTGCAGGCAGCGACCGGAAAGCGGATGAACCGTCCTTCCGATGATCCAACTGCGATCAGTCCGGTTCTGAGTGCCAGAACTCAGATCAAAGCCTCTGACCGTTATATTGAAACAATCGAGACTGGGCTTGATCGAATTGACGGTATGGATGGCTACCTTGACAGTATCGAAAATACTTTAGTGCGCATTAAAGAAATCAGTATTGCATCGGTCAACGGAGCACTTAGTGACAAAGATATGCAGACCTATGCCGATGAGGTTCATCAATTGCGGGAGAGCTTACTTGACGATGCCAATGCTCAGATTGATGGAAAGTACTTATTTTCTGGGTTTGCAGAAAAGACCCAACCCTTTACATTTAATATGGCAACTCCTGCAACTCCACCTGTTTTTTATAATGGTGATAACGGGATGCTAGAGTTTGAGATTTCTCCAAACGAGCTTATTGAGGTAAATATTTCGGGTAATGGTTTGATGATGGGGGATTTTGATAATGATGGAACGACCGATCCCGGAGCTGTTGATATCTTTTCACTGGTAACAAATCTTGAACAGGAGTTGCGAGCTAATAACCCTGCCGGGATTGAAGCTTTGATGGACCCTCTTGAGACTGCAGCAGATCAGGTTCGGGGACAGCGAAGCCTCAAAGGAAATACTGGTCATCGTCTAGAAATTGCTCGGGATCATATGGAGCAGATTAAAATTGATATGGAAGAATTTCGCTCTCGATTTGAAGATGCTGATCTTCTTGAGACAATTACCGATATGGAAAAGCAACAGCAAAGTTATCAGGCAGCGTTGAGTGTCACGGGGAAAGTTTCTGAACTTTCAATACTGAATTATATCTAAAAGTGGGCTGAAGCGTAATAGGCTAAAGGTTTCTTAAATCCCTTCAGTCTGTTCATGCTACAGACTATCTTTAACACCGTGTGCGGAGTCACATGGACAACCAGCCAGGAGGCACAATATGTTGGTACTGACTAGAAAAACCGGTGAGGGAATTATTATTGGTGATGATATTAAAATCACTGTTGTTGAGCTTAAAGGTGGTGGAGTACGGATTGGTATTGATGCTCCGCGTGAAATGAAAATTCATCGACAGGAAGTTTTTGACCGGATTAAACAGGAAAATAAGGAGGCGATACGGTGGGACATAGCGGACCTCAACGAGTTGAGCACTATTCTGGATGCGGGGAGGAGAAAATGATGGAGAAGATTCAATCCCGTTTTGGTGAAATTGAATATGATCCCGATAATACCCTGCAGTTTCCAGAAGGGTTGATTGGTTTTGAGGATCTTCGGAACTTCATTGTTATGCCGAATGAAAAAGAAGGGCCGCTATTCTGGATTCAGAGTGTCGATGATCCACAAGTTGCTTTTATCCTGACCGATCCCACTGATTTTTATTACGATTATAGGGTCGTTCCCGATGAACGAGAACGGGAAAAACTGGGTATTGATGAGACCGAGGATTGCCTGATTGTCAGTGTTGTATCTGTTTCTTCTGAGCGTAAGATTACCCTGAATCTGGCGGCACCAATTCTGTTTGCACCCGAAACAAATCGGGCATTACAGGTTATTTTGGAAGGGACGAATTTTAGTTCGCAAACGCCATTACCTATATTGTAATTGACATCGCTGACATCGCTTCTTAACGAGCCACACTATAATAAATCTATGGTGTGGCTCTTTTTTTGCATAAAAATAGTATCTGTCAAAATTTTGTATAAATCAAATTATCCATGAGGGTCTCGTATGCATGTCTCTACAAGTAGTGTTGGTCCGTTTCTAGTAAATTCCTTTGGCGATAGATACCTTTATGATGTCAATGGTGCTGTTTTTGACAAGGTTGGATCTGATGTTTTGTTTGGTAAACATTTCAGTGAGACCTTGTTTAAAGAGAATACACTGTACATTATCATCGGTAGCGACAGCGGGCTATTACCCAAATATGTATTTGAAAAGGGACTACCGGAAGGCAGTTATTATATTTTTATCGAAATTCCGACAGTTTTGTCCCAACTTGAAACAGTTCCGTCTTTGCTCGGTCTCCACGAAAAAATAATTATGACCACAGCTGATAAATGGTTGGGATGTGCAGAAGAAATTGGCTATAAAAATTTTGTTTACTTGGGAAACTTGCAGTTTTCTTCCTCCTTTGCTGCCATGGATGGGCGGCTTAGTGAGTATTTTGAATTGTCAGCTCAGATTCAGGAGGAACTTGAAAAAATAAGATGGAGCACCAATGCAGAATTAGGTGCCGAAATTTTTAATTTAAGACAGTTGGAAAATATTTCTGAAAATAGAATTTCTGCCTCCCAGTTGAAAGGATTGTTTTGTGGGAAAACGGCGATTGTTCTCGGCGGCGGTCCTTCTCTTGATGATATTCTTCCGTGGATTATTGAACATAGAGATTGTCTGATTGTTATAGCTGTTTCCAGAATTGCCAGAAGATTGCTAGAGATCAATTTATCCCCGGATATTATTGTTTCTGTTGACCCGAATCAGATTAGTTTTGATGTCAGTAAGGAGATGCTGAAGCTTTGGAAAAACACTATTTTTATCAACCAGTATCACGTTGTTAGTACATTGCTGGGGCAGTGGTGTGGACGAAGTTTGTTCTTTGGTGCACGAGTCCCTTGGGATTCACCATTGAATGAGAATATCATGGAGGCTCCTGGGCCGACGGTAACCAACAGTGCTATTGATTTATCTGTGAAAATGGGGTTCTCACAGATTTTATTGGCAGGCGTCGACCTTTGCCATAGTCGAGACGGGTATACACATGCTCTGGGAAGCAACGAACGTCAAGCCGGACCACAGCTAGGTCAGGGCCGGTTGTGGATTGAGACGAATGGTGGCCGGTTGGCAGAAACAACTCCCGATTTTCATTTTGCTGCAGTGCAGATTGGGGCACAGTCAACTGCTGCAAAGCAAAATGATTGCCAGATTATCAATCTAAGTGAAAATTCAGCCAAGATGGAGGGGGTCGATTATTGTCAGATTAATGATGTCACCCTTGAAACCCTGCCCAGAAATGGCTTTGATACAATGATAGAAAATCTTCCAGAGGACGCTACTGAGACTCGTTCTGAGTATTTTCGAGAAGCGTTAGATGAGATAGTGCGAAGCCAAAATACTTTCAGGGAGATCAAAAGACTATCAAGTGAAGCATTGAAAGCAAATGCCATGTTCTTCGGCAAACTTGGTAAAGATAAAGGAAATCGGAGATACCGAATCAAAATGGATCGCATCGAGAAAAAACTTAAAAATAGTTTTTCTGATTTTTCATTATTGGTTAAACGAGTCGGGATTAGAGATTTTTTAAAAATGACTCAGGGTGATCAGGGTCGGACTTGGGATGAGGAGGATGCTGAAAAGTTGGGGCGGATTTATTACGAGGCATATCGAAATAGTGCTGATAGACTGCTGACTATTGTTGATAGTGCTGCAATCCGTTTAAAATCTCGCTTGGAAGAAGAGGTGACCCAACCCGATTTTGCAAGATTGATTCAACAATGGAAACAGGACAAACAGCCTGGACGGGCCATTGTGTGGAGAGTCTCTCATCCCCAGAGTTGCATTCCTGAACAGTTTCTACCGCAGATTCAAGAACTGACAGATGAATTTGAGGAAGTACTGGCTAGTAAAGAGACCGCCCACCTGCAACGAGCCCGAGATTATTCACAGTTAGGGCAGGTTCGTGGAAAGATGCAG
>JAOZOH010000076.1 GCA_029933365.1 Desulfuromusa sp.
TTGGAGATGCAAACCAGAGCATCAACACAATGGGCATTGGCCATGTATTCAACGGTATCTGCAATCAGCTCGCGCGAAGGGAGACTGTAAAGCATCCCCTGATGCCCCATTGCAATGCCGTCACAAATCGCCATAGTATTGAACTCTTTGGCGATTCCACCATACTGTTCAATCTGAGAAACCACTAGCTGGCCCAAATCCTTCAAATGGACATGCCCCGGAACAAATTGGGTAAATGAATTCACCACAGCAATAATAGGCTTACCGAAATCATTCGGTTTTACCCCGGTTGCTGACCAAAGAGCACGGGCCCCAGCCATGTTTTTCCCCTGAACCGATTGTGCTGATCTGTAAACTGGCATGAAATCCTCTTTATTGTTACTGGTTAAAGATTGATTTAACTATCCAATGTCAGGGGTCTACACACCCCTTATTCTCTTATATTAATAACGAGCATCGGCAAATTCAACCCAGCCGCCAGCCTCAACCAGAGCCTTGTCAAACTGGCTGATCTCAAAAGAGAACTCTTTTTCCTGATCGCCCGCCGTTGCCGTAATCTTCTGACCGTCCAGATCGACCGCGACAGCCACTTTACCCGCCTGCCGAAACACCATAAGTTCATCAATATCCTGCTTCGGTAGTTCAATCGCCAACATTCCACAATTGAACATATTCTGGCGAAAAATCCGAGCATAACTTTCGGCAATAACGGTATGAACATCGTTGACCTCAAAAACCCACGGGGCATGTTCACGGGAAGAACCACAACCAAAATTCTCTCTGGTGATAACAACTGTGGCGTTTTTTAAATCATTCCCCTTGGGGTCAAATCCATCCAGCTTAAGATCTTCAAGAATATAAGGTTGAAGAGCCTCTTTAGTCACTTCAGTCAGGTATTTTGCCGGAATAATTTCATCGGTATTAATATCGGCTCGATCAAGAAAGATTGCCGATCCACCAAATTTTTTCTGCATATTCTAAATTCTCCCTGTGAAAATCGTATAGGGGCGGTCCTTGTGATCGCCCAGGGCGAATACAAGATTCGCCCCTACATTCAAGGTCCGCTTAAAGGGTTCCAGCATCAGTGATGACACCAGTTAAAGCCGTTGCCGCAGCACTGGCCGGACTCATCAGATGAACCATGCCACCTTTACCCATGCGACCGTTGAAATTCCGGTTGGTTGTCGAAGCTGCGACTTCACCTTCCGCCAGTACGCCATTACTCATACCCAGGCAAGCTCCACAGGTCGGATTGGTTACGCAAAAACCGGACTCCATGAAAATCTGGATAATTCCTTCTGCCAAAGCATCCTGAAAAACTTTCGGTGTCGCCGGGGAGACAATACCGCGCACTGAGTCAGCTATCTGCTTCCCTTTGAGAATTTCGGCGGCTTGGCGTAAATCCTCAAGCCGTCCATTGGTACAGCTACCGATATAAACCTGATCAACCGGAGTTCCCTGCATCTCTTTGACCGACTTGACACAATCAGGTTTAAAGCCAAAGGTCACTTGCGGTTCAAGGTCAGAAACATCGATATCCAGAGTTGAAGCATAAACGGCATCCTCATCGGAAACCCATTGACAGTAATCAGCGAGCGCCGCTTCCTTATCAGCGAACTCACCCTTAATGAAGTCCCAGAGATAATCGACCGTAACTATATCGGGCATACAGACACCGGAAGTTCCACCTGCCTCGACGGCCATATTGCAAAGAGTCATCCGAGCTTCCATACTCATTTCATCAACAATCGGCCCACGAAACTCAACCACCCGGTCGGTGGCACCGTTAACACCCAGCTTGGCGATCACATGCAGGATAACGTCTTTCGCATAGACACCCTCAGACAATGTGCCATTCAGATTGATCCGAATGGTTGCCGGTTCTCGAAAGGCACAGACCCCCTTAAGAATTCCAACTTCGAGATCGGTTGTTCCAACACCCGCAGCAAAAGCACCAAAAGCACCATGTGTACAAGTGTGACTATCCCCCATAATCACCGTATAGCCAGGACGGATATAACCTTTTTCCGGAAACAGCGCATGACAGACACCATTGCGACCAACATCAAAAAAATCGGGAATTTCATGGCGTCGAGCCCAATCCCGCAAAATTTTAGCCTGAGTCGCAGTTTTAGTATCTTTGGAAGGGGTGACGTGATCGATCACAACTTTCAATTTATTACGGTCGAAGACTCGGTCTTTTTCTCTCCAGATCAAATCTGCAATAGCGATCGGCGTCGTAATTTCATGACAGAGAACGCGATCCAGGTTGAGGATTTTAGTCCCCTGAAATGGTTCATCGCGCAAATGTCTGTCAAAAATCTTTTCTGCTAATGTTTTACCCATGTGTTCTCCTGTATCGATATTATTTTGCGACATCATCAGATGTGGTGCTCTCGCTAAAACTGATCAAATGGCTAAGCAAAAGTTTCGTCCCACAAGGCGCAGTGTTTTTTTTGAGGGTGAAGGCATACGTGTAGTATGTCGAAGTCTCAAAAAAATGCTGCAACACGGTGGGGCGGACTTTTTGCGACGCCATCAGATGCTGGTATGAGAGCGTTTCTCAGCCACTGCCAGTTTGTTCAACGCATTGATATAAGCTTTAGCGCTGGCAACGAGAATATCGGGATGAGCCCCCTGGCCAAGCACCTCACGCCCTTCTGCCGATTGGAGTCGGACACTGCACTCGCCCTGAGCATCAGTTCCACCGGTAATTGCCCCAACCGAGAAATTGAGTAGCGTTGCTTTGCTTCTAGCCAGTTTTTTGATCGCCTTGAAGACCGCGTCAACTGGACCGTCGCCAATGACAGCAATCTTCTTGATCTTCCCTTTGATCTCCATCGCAACAGTTGCTGTCGGAGTCGCAAACGAACCGGAGCTGACATTCATCTGCTCCAACCGGTAGATTTCGGGAACCCGCAAAATTTCATCAGCGACAATCGCATCGAGATCTTCGTCAAAAATCTCTTTTTTCAGGTCGGCCAGTGTCTTAAAACGGACAAAAGCTTTTTGGATCTCCTCTTTGGAAAGATCGTAACCGAGTTGCTTTAAGCGATCAATGAATGCATGGCGACCCGAGTGTTTACCGAGAACCAATTTATTCTGGTTCAGCCCGACCGACTCAGGGGTCATAATTTCATAGGTTGATTTATCCATCATCATCCCGTGCTGATGAATCCCAGCTTCATGGGCAAAGGCATTGGTTCCAACAATCGCTTTATTTGGCTGCACATGAATCCCGGTAATTGTGGACAACAGTTTACTTGATGCAGTGATCTGCTCAGTTACAATATTAGTGGTATAGGGAAGGATGTCATGACGGGTCCGCAGGGCCATAACGGCCTCTTCAAGAGAACAATTACCAGCCCTCTCCCCGATTCCGTTGATGGTACATTCGACCTGCCGTGCTCCAGCCTGCACTGCAGCCAAAGAGTTGGCAACAGAGAGTCCAAGATCATTGTGACAATGGACTGAAATAATCGCCTTATCAATATTGCTCACATGTTTCTTAAGATAACTGATGATATCAAAATATTCCGACGGAATAGTATAACCCACCGTGTCAGGGATATTGACAGTAGTTGCGCCAACCTCAATGACCGCCTGAACCACCTTAACCAAAAACGGAAGTTGAGTACGAACTGCATCTTCAGCAGAAAATTCAACGTTCGGGGTATATCCTGCAGCGCGGGTCACTGCGGCAACGGCCGCGTCCAGAACTTCCTGTTCACTCATTTTCAGCTTGTATTTCATATGGATATCGCTGGTCGCAATAAAAGTATGGATCCGCCCCCGATCACCAGCATATTTCAAAGCATCCCAAGCCCGATCTATATCCATGTTGCTGGAACGTGAAAGTCCTGCAATCTGTGGTCCTGTAATTGTCTGGGCTATCTTTTTAACCGCTTCATAATCACCATCAGATGCAATAGGAAAACCGGCTTCGATAACATCAACATTCAAACGCTCCAGTTGATGAGCAATCCGCAGTTTCTCCTCAATATTCATACTCGCACCTGGAGATTGTTCGCCATCACGCAAAGTTGTATCAAAAATAATAATGTTTTCTTTTTGGCTCATAACGTAACTCCTTAAAGTGTTTCCCCTATCACTCGGATCCGGGGTAGTTCATGTTGATTGCCTTAACTTGACATGTCTTAACGCTTAGATCACCTAGGTCAGATTCCACTGCAGAACCACCCCCTTTCCTAAGCCTGGATCAGTAAATAACCGGCGGTGAATAGCACAAGTCATTGAATTGCTTAAGCGTTCAAAAAATCACCGTCGCACTTTAAAAGTGGGACTAAGATTTTTTTGAATCACTTATTCAATCCAAGCACTCGCACTCTCCATCCACCGTTTACTCACAGTTCCAGGCAACAAAAAAGCCCCTGCCTATTAAAATAGACAGGGGCGAAAGTCTCAACTTCGCGGTACCACCCTGATTCATCCGCCCTTGAATAACAAGAAGCGAACCTTCTTTCCCCCTTTACGCAGGGTCACGACAGAAACTAACCTTTATCCGGCTTCATCCCTGCAGCTCCAAGGCGAGTTCAACGTCTTTTTTGTACCAGTTCGCAGCAAACACTGGCTCTCTCAAACAAAAAAGTACGACTACTACTCCTCTTCAATGCTTTTGAATAAAGGTAGATTCAACATAAAACAAACAATCAAGTCAAGTTATTTTACATTCAGCTGTACTAAATCTCAGATTCAACACACAAATTTATGATTCTGTCGAGATGTGATTCTTTTCCTGCCGATTTTTTCTCCACCCCAGAAAAGAGACTATTGGTCCAGACACCATATATGCCATCCCGACCAGAAACAGCATAATTTCAGGCTTTGCAACGATAACAATCAGTAACATAATAGCGACAACCAAGATCATAAATGGCTGGCGTTTGAACAGTTCTGGATCCTTCAGTGAGAGATATTGCACATTACTGATCATCAAAAAAGCCAGCAGAAAGACCAGAACAACCATAGAAAACATCTTGATGGTTCCCGTGCCACCCAATTCGTAAAACAACAGGACACAGGTTGCAACAATACAGGCTGCAGCAGGAATCGGGATACCAACAAACCGACGTGATTCTACCGTGGAAACCTGTACATTGAAACGAGCCAGACGCAAAGCACCACAGATCACATAGAGAAATGCCGCCAGCCACCCAAGTTTACCAAAGGGTCTTAGTGCCCAGAGGTATAACAAAACTCCCGGTGCTACACCAAAAGAAATAACATCCGCCAGAGAATCGAGTTCTACTCCGAATTTACTGCTTGTTCCGGTTAACCTGGCAACCTTTCCGTCCAGTCCATCAAAAATAGCGGCGAGCATGATAAACCACGCGGCTCGCTCGTAATGACCATCTGTTGCAGCAATAATAACGTAAAATCCAGCAAATATACCCCCGGCAGTAATCAGGTTTGGAAGGAGATAAACCCCTTTACGCAGATTCTCCCGCTTCTCATTTCTTAAACAATCGTCAGTCAAGATAAAGTCCCCAGAACCGTTTCGCCGGCAACGGTACGTTCACCAAGTGTTACTGTCACATCAGCGGTTTTTGGCAGATAGATGTCAACCCGAGAGCCAAAACGGATCAACCCATAACGTGTGCCCCGTTGTAACAAATCACCAATAACGGGATAAGTGACAATTCTTCGAGCAATCAGTCCAGCAATCTGGACAAAAAGGATTTTTGCACCATTCTCTGTTTCCAGGAGAATCCCAGATTGTTCGTTACTTTCGCTCGCCTTATCATAGGAAGCATTTACAAAACTCCCCTTATTATAATACATGTCAACAACTTTTCCGTCATAGGGAACCCGATTCACATGAACATTGAAAACGGACATAAAGATACTGATTTTAATCACCTGTTCCTTAAAATAACGTTCTTCCTGAACCTCACCGACAAAAATGATTTTACCATCGGCAGGAGCAATAACCAGATCATCACCAGTGGGGATAACGCGCTCCGGATTACGGAAAAAGTAGGTACTGAATAGGGTCAAAAATAAGAGTAAAAGCGTCAGAACAACCCAACCCAAGAGAGCAAATACCAGCGTAATAAAACCGAACAGGGCAATAAACGGGTAACCTTCGCGAACAATCAACTGATTTTTATTTTGCATGAGAATCCTCATTTTCAAAAATAGACTAACCAACAACCCCTTTAGCGCCACGTCCAATAACGACCGGGCCAGAACGAACGACTTCCTTAATCCCCATGGGTCGCAACAATTCTAAAATACCATTTATTTTTGCCGGAGCGCCGGTAATTTCAATCGTGTAGGATTTTGATGTTACATCAATAACCTTGGCACGAAAGATATCGACAATCCGCAAAGCTTCTGCTCTGGATTCAGCATCAGTTGAAACCTTGATCAGAGCCAGCTCTCGATCAATATAGTCGCCATCGGTAAAATCAACAACTTTGATGGTAGAAATCAATTTATTCAGTTGCTTGGTAATCTGCTCCAGAATCCGATCATCACCGCGCGTCACCAGAGTCATACGGGAGAGATCTGTATCCATCGTGGGAGCCACAGAGAGGCTCTCAATATTAAAACCACGCCCGGAAAATAATCCGGAGATCCGAGAAAGAACACCAAACTCATTCTCCACCAGAACCGAAATTGTATGTTTCATCTATTTATCCTCCCGACCGAAGAGTTGGTCGAATTATCATTCAATCAATTAAGAAGCAAGAACCATTTCATGGATTGCCTTACCAGCCGGAACCATCGGCAGAACATTTTCCTCTCGGGAAACCTTGAAGTTCATCAAAACTGGACCCGGAGTTTCTAGCGCTTGTTTGATAGTCGCTTCAACTTCATCAACTTTTGTTGCCTGCAAACCAACAGCTCCATAGGCTTCGGCAAGTTTAATAAAATTAATCGGCAGTTCCATAACAGTTTGACTGTAGCGTTTTTCAAAGAACATCTGCTGCCATTGACGGACCATACCCAGATAATTGTTGTTGAGAATAGCAATTTTAACCGGTAGCTGATACTGCACCAAAGTTGCTAGTTCCTGGGAATTCATCTGGAACGACCCATCACCTGAGATATCGATAACTTGCCGATCAGGATACGCCACCTGAGCACCCAAGGCGGATGGCAGACCAAACCCCATGGTTCCCAAACCACCAGATGTCAAAAATGTTTTCGGCCTTCTAAAGGTGAAGAACTGTGCTGCCCACATCTGATGCTGCCCGACCTCAGTCGTGATAATGGCGTCTTCAGCTGTCATTTCACTGATTTTTTCGATGACAAACTGCGGCTTGATGACCGATTTGGAGGAACGATAAGTCATTGGATGGCGTTCTTTCCATTCGCCAATCATCGATCTCCATTCCTCAGTTGCTTCAATCAGATCCTCTACCAACTCTGGTTTTTTATTCAGGTGACCATACAACTTACCCAACACATCTTTCAAATCACCGACAATCGGAAGATCAACGTCTACGTTCTTCCCGATCGAAGTCGGATCAATATCGACATGAATAATTTTAGCCTTCTCAGCAAAACTGTCGATTCGGCCTGTTACCCGGTCATCAAATCTGGAACCGACGGCAATTAATAGATCACATTCTGTGACTGACATGTTGGCATAAAACGTCCCATGCATCCCAAGCATCCCCAATGCGAGCGGGTGTCGCTGAGGAAAGGCAGCCATTGCCATCAAAGTCGTCGTGACAGGAATCTGGGTCTGCTCTGCCAGCTTAAGTAAAACATCATCAGCTCCCGACAGGGTGATCCCACCGCCAACATACAGAACCGGTTTGCGCGCTGCCAAAATCATCTTAGCTGCTTTTTCAATCTGCCGAGGATTGCCACTGTAAGTGGGTTTATAACCGCGCAAGCTGACGGTATCAGGATAACTGAATTTATGCTTTGTGACCTGAATATCCTTCGGCAGGTCGATCAATACCGGCCCGGGTCGACCGGTTCGAGCGATATAGAAAGCTTCCTTGATCGTTCTCGCCAGGTCACGGATATCTTTGACCAGATAATTATGCTTTGTACAGGGGCGGGTAATGCCACACATATCCGCTTCTTGAAATGCATCATTACCAATCAATGGCGTTGGAACCTGACCGCAGATAATCACCATCGGGATTGAGTCCATATAGGCTGTTGCAATTCCAGTCACAGTATTGGTTGCACCGGGACCACTGGTCGCAATGGCAACACCAACTTTACCAGTACAGCGCGCATAACCATCCGCAGCGTGGACAGCAGCCTGTTCGTGCCGAGTCAATATATGATTGATCGATGACTCAAAAAGATCATCGTAAATATTGATGACAGCCCCTCCAGGGTAACCAAAAACAGTATCCACCCCTTCAAGCTTCAAAGATTCAAGTAAAATTTGTGACCCGGTTAATTCCATCTATTCCTCCTCAAATTTTCAATTCCGCCGATAAATCGATTTATGATGATCTTGAAAGAGTCATGGGCAACTGACGAATGGCGCTAGTTTAAACATTGTTGTAGTAAACGCGGGACTGTCCCCAGACCCATCGGGGGCTGTCCCAAGTGTTTATGGGCTATGAAACTGCGATGACTCTCGTCGCAAATACCTGGGACTGTCCCCGCACAGGGGCTGTCCCGGTTTTGCTGATATCTACCCTTAAACTAGTTCCATTCAGGGCTGTCCCAACGTTTTCGCAATGCCATCTCAATACAGCAAAGGGCTTAAGCATCCGCTTAAACCCTTTGCTGTATTGAAACATCCCGTTGTTACAAAACGGGGTCAGGCAGTAACTGATTGGATGATCTTCTCCATTTCATCTTTACCGACAAGTTTCATTTTTTTTACTTTGTTTTTTTCCAGCTCTTCCTGTGAGGATAAATATCCCTTTTTGTCATACTCGGACAATTGTTTCTCAAACAGGGTATGTTCTTCGTAGAGCATGCGGAAACGGGGGTTAGTCTCGGTAAGATTTTGCAAAAGGGTCTGATCAATGTCCATTGGCACCTCCGCGCATGTAAGTGGAATAAAATCGGAAAAAGTTAGTCATAAAATAACCAAATTGACGCAAAACTGTCAACTATTAACCTGGATTTTAGATGCTTTGTTTTTAGATAAATTCAATTCAGCATCCGAAGGTCGAATATAGGTCGGAAGGATTTCAGCTGCGTCCCGAGCCAAACCTTCTTGCCACGCTTGTGATGCCAACCAGGAAGCTTTTGCAGCACGCAGTTGGTGGGAGATGGCAACAGGAATCAGAGCACGATCAGCAAGAATATCTTCTACAAGATGGCGATAGAGAAAAACCCCATCCCCAACCAGAGCAACCTTTCCCGATATCTCCGTCAACAAACGTTCCGGAGGCAAAACAGAAGGTTCACCCAGCGCAACAGGACCAGCAGTAGGATGCCATTCAAACAGCTGGCCGTAGATCTCTTTTTTCCTGGCATCGAGAAAGGCACAAATAGGCACTGGCGACAGGGGTAAATTCATCGCAACAGTCTGTAAGGATGAGATGGGAACAACTGGTTTGTTCAAAACCTGAGCTAAACCTTTGATCGTAGCGATTCCAATTCGCAAACCGGTAAAGGAACCGGGCCCGGTAACCACAGCCAGAAGATCCAAATCCTTTAGCTGCCAGTCAGCCTCCCCAAGCACAAGATCGATCTGCTGTAACAATTTTTCACTGTGGGTACTACGAATATTCAATAGGGATTCAACAACCAGAGATTCGCCCTGGCAGAGAGAAACACTGCCGGTTAAAGATGAAGTATCAACCGTCAGGATTTTTATTCCTTCTACACCTTCCATCAGCCCCACAACCTTATGATATCATTATAAAATGCCAGAACCATCAGCAACAGCAACATGGCCATACCAACCTGCTGAGCCATTTCTCGAGTACGGATCGACACAGGTCGACGAATAATCAGTTCGATAACATAAAAAAGGATATGACCGCCATCCAAAATTGGAATCGGCAACAGATTTAAAATTCCTAATTGGATAGAGATAAAAGCCAGAACCGACAAGATTGCGGACAAATCAGTTTGTGCTGCCTGCCCGGCAATTTGGACAACGGTAATCGGTCCGCCAATATTTTTAGATGAGACGCTACCACTGAACAGTTTCTGCACAAAAACGACTGTTAATTTAATCAATTCCCAAGTTCTGTCGGCCCCTTCACGAAAGGCATCAACAAAACCAAAGCGCTTTAGCTCTGAGCTATAGGATGGGGCAATACCGAGCAAATACTCGCCTTCACCATCTCGTTGCTTTGGCGTTAATTCTACAGTGAGTCGTTCTCCAGCACGTTCCAACTGCACCGAAACGGCCCTATTGCCAATTTTCTGAATAACACCTTTCAAATCATACCAGGATGAAATTGGATAATTTTCTATCTGCAGGACTAAATCCCCCTCCTGGAGGCCTGCAACAGCCGCTGGCATATCTGGAGCCAAACCACCGATCCGTGCTTCCTGACCTGGCAAAAAACCCAAGGCCTGCATTCCCTGTAAGCTTTCATTATCAGCGGGAATCCGTAACTGTAGCTCTTTCCCCTGCCGATCAACTTGAAAAATTAAATCCTCACCAGCATACGAAATAAAGCTTATATTTGTGTCATTCCAGCTATTAATTGGCTGTTGGTTCACAGCAATCACACAGTCATCAGCCAGAAAGCCGCCAACAGCTGCATTTGATTCGGGAACGACATAACCAACACAAGCCGGTTGATCCAAATAAGTCGGCATCTGCACACCAACCATAAAAGAGATTGGCAGGATCAGCAGCGGAAGGATCAGGTTCATCACTGGGCCAGCCGAAACAATAGCTAACCGTTTAGCAACCGACTGTGCTGCAAAAGAACGGGTTTTTTCTTCAGCAGAAAGTTCAACTTCTTCGCCCTGATCGCCACTTCCTTCGCCGAGCATCTGCACGTAACCGCCAAGAGGAATTGCGCAAACCTGATATTCGGTCTCTCCTCGGCGCCTTGATACTAACTTGGGACCAAAACCGAGAGAAAATTTTAAAACCTTAACACCACACATTTTGGCGACAATAAAGTGTCCCAGTTCGTGGATAAAAACCAGAATTCCCAGCATCAAAATGCCGGCTATAATCGTTGTCATGTCAATCCTTCACTGATCAATTCTTGAGCTTTATGGCGACCCCAGCGGTCGGCGTGTAGAGCTTGATCCACAGTGGTAAGATCTTCACCCTGATGCTGTAACATAACTTTTTCTATCACTTGTGAAATTCCCAGGAAACTGAGTTTATTGCTTAAAAAAGCCTCAACAGCAACCTCATTCGCTGCATTCATTACCGCTGGGACTGTACCACCCAGAGCTAAAGCATCATAGGCAAGTTGCAGACATGGAAAGTGCACCAAATTTGGCTCAGAAAATGATAGTTTTCCAATCTCACACAGGTCAAGAGGACGTTGGGTTAACGGCAGTCGCTCCGGCCAAGATAAAGCGTAAGCAATCGGAGTTTTCATGTCAGGAATTCCCAATTGAGCCATAACCGCACCATCTTGGTATTCAACCAGGGAATGAACAATACTTTCGGGATGGATATGAACATCGATCATGGTCGCAGGAAAATTGAACAACCAATGAGCTTCAATCACCTCCAGCCCCTTATTCATCATGGTAGCCGAATCAATGGATATTTTTCTACCCATATCCCAGTTAGGATGAGCTAAAGCATCTGCTGGAGTGATTGTCTCAAATTGTGCGAGTCCATACTTTCGAAATGGTCCCCCGGAAGCGGTCAAAAGCAGCCGCCGCACATCCTCACGGCGCTGCCCCGTCAGCGATTGAAAAATTGCCGAATGTTCGCTGTCTATCGGAATTAAATTTACTTTTTGCCGATCAACTTCTGCCATAACCAGGCTACCGGCAGTCACCAGAGTTTCTTTATTGGCAAGGGCGATATCTTTTCCTGACTTAATTGCAGCCATCGTTGGCACCAAACCAATAGCACCAACAACTGCAACAACAACCATATCCACCTGAGGGTCTGTTGCACAACAAATCATTCCTTCAACACCACAACTGATTTGAATATCAACACCTTGAAAATGTAGACGTAACTTTTCTGCATCCTGTTCTGAGACTACAGAAACAATACGTGGTCGAAAGATTTCAACCTGTTTCTGTAACAGATCAATATTATTTCCTGCAGTCAAAGCAACAACCTGATAACGGTCAGGAAATGCTTTAACGATCTCCAGAGTACTAACTCCGATTGACCCCGTCGAGCCAAGAATTGCTATTTTTTTCAACGACTCACTCAGCCCCCGTAACCATACCGCGCAATATAATAAACAACGGGGAATGCAAACAATAAACTATCCAGACGATCTAACATTCCACCGTGCCCGGGAATGATATTTCCTGAATCCTTCACTTGGCAAGCGCGCTTCAATAAAGATTCAAAAAGATCGCCCAGTTGTCCCATGGTGCCAAGCACCAGCCCAATCAGGACTCCATCGAAAATGCCAATGGCAGGCAGAAATGTGAATTTGACCAACATAACCGCAAGGACAGATCCAACCAAACCACCAATGCCGCCCTCAATACTCTTGTTCGGGCTGACCGCAGGGTACAGTTTTCGCTTGCCAATTTTTCTACCAATAAAATAGGCAAAGCTGTCACAACTCATTATCACGATGAGCGTCATAAAAATCCAGCGCTGCCCATCGGGCAACATCCGTAGCGGAATTAAATGTCCCAACAACAAAGGAAGATAGACAAGCCCTAGAATAATCCAGCCCAAACGATGGTGAACTTCAGTGATTGGTGGCAAACGAAACAGAAACAACAGAGAAAACAGGAATATAGCCCCAGTCAACAAGGGGAACAGCAACACTATGTTTTCATAAAAAAGTAGCGGGATGACTGCCGTCCCAACGATAGCAGCAAGCCACTGTTCCAAACGATGTTCAGCTCCCAACCCCATTCGATTAAACTCGACCAGACTTAAAAACAGGATCAGGGTCAGAAAAACGGAAAAAACTGCAGGATTGGCATATCCAAGCAGCAAAATCAGTAACGGCAAAGCAATAATAGCGGTAATAATGCGCTGTTTAATCGTTAATCTCCTTGTTATAATCCCAATTGATCATCAGTAAGTCCGAATCGACGTTTACGCTGCAAATAATCGTCCAGAGCTTTCTTTAATTCCTCTGCACTAAAATCGGGCCAAAGAACGTCAGTAAAATACAACTCAGCATATGCGGCTTGCCAGAGAAGAAAGTTACTGATCCGTATTTCACCGCTGGTTCTGATCAGCAAATCTGGTTCTGGAATATCCCCAGTATCAAGAAATGTTGAGAAAGTCCGGTTGTCAAGCTGCTCAATATCCAGCTGTCCATCAAGTGCTTTCCGGGCAATCTGCCTGGCAGCACGCATAATTTCATCTCTGCCACCATAGGAAAGAGCTAACACCAAAGTCAAGGTCTGACCTTGTGCCGTCTCTCTTTCAGCATCTGCCAATGCAATTTGAACAGGTGTCGACAAGCGAGAGATATCACCAATGACCCGTAGTCTGACTCCCTCTGCCAACATCTTCTGCCGCTGTGAAGCCAAAAACTGCAGCAACAATTCCATCAGTGCATCAACTTCGGAACGTGGACGACCCCAATTTTCAGAACTAAAAGCAAACAGACTAAGGAAGCGAATGCCATACCGGACACACTCATCAACAACCCCGGTAACAGCTTCAACGCCTTGTTGATGACCTGCTATCCTTGGGAGCTCACGCTGTTTAGCCCAACGCCCGTTACCATCCATAATAATGGCAAGATGCTCAAGGGGTATTTTTTTTGTAGCTTCTGTAAGTTCCAACATCCAAAAACCTAAGGGAGTAAAACTGATTTCAGCAGCATAAAAACGCAGCTAAGAAAAATAGCACGGCTGACATCTGAACAGCAAGAAGTTGATCCTTTAAATATTTTTCCAATTCATCGGGTAGGAGGCGGAATTACTTCCGCCGTCCTCCCACACCACCGTGCGTACGG
>JAOZOH010000077.1 GCA_029933365.1 Desulfuromusa sp.
ATTCAGGCGTTGATTGATGATGGCTTAGCCATCTGATTTATTTTAGCGAGGATATTATTATCAATGGATGCATATTTTTGGCAGTTACCGTTACTGCTTGTCGTTGGTGTGGTGGCAGGTATTCTTAATACACTGGCAGGTGGTGGCTCGCTACTCACCTTGCCGCTGTTGATTTTTATGGGTTTGCCGGGTGCGGTTGCTAACGGCACCAATAGAATTGCGATTCTTTGCCAGAATATTTTTGCCATTCGCGGATTCAGTAAACGCGGGATGCTGCCATTACAGTTGGCGCTGCTTTGCACTCCTTCGGCATTGTTGGGTAGTTGGGTTGGAGCCAATCTGGCAATCAATCTTGATGATCAGGTATTCAAGCGAGTACTGGCAATGATTATGATCGGTGTCTTGATATTTACTGCCATCGACCCGATGAAACGATTTCGGCAAGAAGATGTGCAGTTTGGTTTGTGGCGAAAAACTCTGATTGTCATCTCCTTTTTCGGTGTTGGTATCTATGGTGGCTTTGTGCAGGCAGGTGTCGGGTTTATCGTGATTACGGCACTGTTGATTCATGGGCTTGATCTGGTACGGATCAATGCCATTAAGGTGTTTGTTATCTTTGCTTACACCTTTATCGCTCTTGGAGTTTTTATTTATCACGGACAGGTTGATTATTATCTTGGTTTTGCTCTGGCTGCTGGAAATTCGATCGGAGGAATGATCGGACCGAAGTTGGCCGTTGCTAAAGGGCACGACTGGATCAAGAGAGTTGTCAGTATAACCGTATTGGTTTTTGCCTTGAAATTATTACTGTTTCCGTAGCCCTTCCCAATTCTGTTGTCCGATTGTTGACTGTGGAACTAGTAAAGCGGTAAAATGGGGAGTGATTTCTAGGAAGAACTATTATTTTTAAAATAGTTACATAATATTAACTGCTGGAGAAAGAACATGGCTTTACGAGAAATTTTGCACTATCCGGATCCTTTATTAAAACAAAAATCGCTGTTGGTGACCGATTTTAATGATGAACTCAAGCAGCTTGCAGCGGACATGGTGGAGACGATGTACGATGCTCCCGGTGTTGGTCTGGCTGCGCCACAGGTTGGAGCTCTGCAGCGGCTGATCATTCTTGATTGCTCAGCAAAAGATGAGCCTGACGATCTGCTTGTTGCAGTGAACCCCGAAATTGTCGCAGGTGAGGGATCTTCTCTGGAAGAAGAGGGGTGTCTTTCTGTACCTGGCTACTGGGCCAATGTGAAACGCAATGCAACGGCAACTCTGCGCTATCAGGATACCGATGGTAATTTCCACGAGCGGGAAGCCGAAGGGCTTCTGGCAATCGGGATGCAGCATGAGATCGATCATCTTGAAGGGGTGCTGTTTGTTGATCGTCTTTCTCCTTTGAAACGCTCTATTTTTAAGAAAAAGTATATGAAGATGTTGAAGGAGAAAGAAGCTGAAAATGCTGAAGCCTGAAAGTCTCCGGACTGTCTTTATGGGGACGCCAGAGTTTGCATTGCAGACTCTGGAAGGCTTGCTGAACTTTGGGGTTAATCTGGTCGGCGTTTATACCCAGCCCGATCGCCCCAAGGGGCGAGGTAAAAAACTCACCGCATCTCCGGTAAAACAGCTGGCACTTGAACATGAAATTCCGGTTTTTCAACCGCAGAAATTACGTGATCCGGTGGCGGTGAAAGAATTACAGGATTTGCAGCCGGATCTGATCATCGTTGTTGCTTACGGGCAAATTTTGCCAAAAGCGGTACTCGATATCCCTCGTTATCATTGTATTAACGTGCATGCCTCCTTACTCCCAAAGTATCGTGGTGCTGCGCCGATCAATAAGGCCATTGTCGATGGTGAAACGGAAACTGGTGTCACTACGATGTTGATGGATGTCGGTCTGGATACTGGGGATATGCTGGTGAGGCACAGTTTGAATATCGGTGAGAATGAAACTGCAGGACAGCTGCATGATCGTCTGGCTCTATTGGGTCGGGAAGCTCTGGAAGAAACACTGCAACTGCTATGTACTGATCGTTTGGTTGCAGAAAAGCAGGATGATGAGCTGAGTTGTTACGCGTCGATGCTGAAAAAGGAAGATGGTTTGATCGACTGGAAAAAATCGGCAACTGACATCCACAATCAGGTGCGGGGACTTGACCCGTGGCCCGGAGCTTATACTTACCTTGATGACGAAGTGCTGAAAATTGCAGCGACGACCGTTGAGGCCGATCTGTCTGGAGAACCGGGAATGATTCTTTCGGCCGATAAAAGCGGAGTGAGAATTGCCTGTGGTGAGGGGACTCTGGTTATCGGAGAGCTACAGTTGCCAGGGAGGAAGCGGCTTTCAGCGATGAATTTTCTCAGTGGCAAACCCCTGTTTTCTGGAACTCTATTGTAGCTTCTGTGAGAACTAAGGGGACTGACCTTTGGTCGGTTCCCCTATTTATTAGAAACAAAGGGATGAAAATGAATATGTTGCGTACCGTAATGTTGATGACTTTACTGACCGTGGTGCTGGTTTTTGCCGGCGGTGCCCTCGGGGGGCAGAGTGGCGCGCTGATTGCTTTGATCATAGCCGCAGTAATGAATCTTGGCAGTTACTGGTTTTCCGATAAAGTTGTCATCAAAATGTATCGCGGTGAAGAAACCCAAAGCGGTGAACTTTACGAGGTTGTCAGCGAGCTCTGTCAGCAGAATAATCTCATCATGCCAAAGGTTTTTCTGTTGCCTCAGCAGACCCCCAATGCTTTTGCCACCGGGCGTAATCCCAAGCATGCTGTTGTCGCGGCAACCCAGGGGATCACCCAGGTTCTTAATCGTGAAGAGTTGAAAGGGGTGATGGCTCATGAACTGGCCCATGTGCAGAATCGCGATATCCTGATTGGTTCGATTGCGGCAACTTTTGCCGGAGCTATCAGCTACATGGCACATATGGCACAGTGGGCGATGATTTTCGGTGGTCGTGATGATGAAGACAGCAACCCCTTTGTTATGATTGCGATGATGATTCTGGCACCGATTGCTGCCATGCTGGTGCAGATGGCTATCTCCCGCTCTCGCGAGTACGGAGCCGATAAAAAGGGGGCAGAGTTTTGTGGCAATCCGCACAATTTGGCCAGTGCATTGCGCAAACTGGAGACATCCAATCAACGCATGCCGATGCAGAAGGTCAATGAAGCGACGGCACATATGTTTATTGTTAATCCCCTCAGTGGGAAAAAGTTAGCCAAACTGTTTTCTACTCACCCGCCGATGGAAGAACGGATTCGACGGCTTGAGGGGATGCAGATTTAATTGTCTTCTCGACCTACCGATAGCCCGCGACGAGCGGCATACGAAATCCTGCAGCGGGTGGCTGATGGTGCTTTTGCCGATGTGATGCTCGACACGGTGTTGGATCGATCCAAGTTGGAACCGCGTGATCGGCATCTGGTAACGGAACTGGTTTATGGGATTTTGCGTTTGCAGGGTCGGGTCGATTTTGCTTTAGCGCAGTTTTGTAACCAACCTCTACAACGTTTGCAACCGGAAGTTTTATGGTTGCTACGGCTTGGTACTTATCAACTTCTTGAGCTGGATCGGGTGCCAGCTCATGCAGCAGTTAATTCAACGGTGGAACTGGCGCGTGAGCTGCAATTGGAACAGGCGGTTGGTTTTATTAACGGGGTGTTACGCTCCCTTGAACGGGGGAAAACAGCTATCCCCTGGCCAACTCCAGAAAAGATCAAGCCTTATCTGCAGCATGTCTGCAGCCAACCGGTCTGGTTGACCAAAGAGATTATGCGGCAACTGCCAAATGTTGAAGCGCGGGCCCTGGGTGAGAGCCTGGCAACGTCTCCACCTTTAACTTTGCGAGTTAATAGCTTAAAAACAGATCGTGAGGATTTTTTGGCGGCTCTGGCTACAGCCGGACACCAGGCTCATCCCTGTTCTTTTGCTCCGGAGGGGGTGACTCTTGATCGGCGCGGTGAAGAACCTCTGCCGGGAGATGCTGAGGGTTGGTATCAGGTTCAGGATGAAGCGAGTATTCTGATGGCTCATCTGTTAGATGCTCACCCGGGGCAACGGATTCTGGATGCTTGTGCTGCTCCCGGTGGGAAAACCACCCACTTGGCAGCACTGACCAGTAATCAGGCGGAAATTGTTGCTCTCGATAAGTATCCCCAGCGGGTGGAATTAATTGAGCAGGGGGGTCAAAGGTTGGGGTGTTCTTCCATTATTGCCCGG
The DNA here is from genome assembly GCA_029933365.1 of Desulfuromusa sp. Next base: position 4,231 of record JAOZOH010000077.1, read on the forward strand.
CAATGGGACTTGACCGAAGCTCCCGATTTTCTTGAGCCACAAAGTTTTGATCGGATCTTGCTTGATGCTCCCTGTAGTGGGCTCGGGGTGTTGCGGCGTAATCCCGAGGGGCGGTGGAATAAATCCCCCGTCAACCTCCGGGAATTGGCAGTTCTGCAGCGCCAAATTCTTGAGAGTATTGCACCATTAGTCAGGCCTGGCGGTAAATTACTCTATTCCGTCTGCACCTTCAGCCACGCTGAAACCGATGCAATTATTGACGATTTTCTGGAGAATCACCCTGAGTTTGCGTTAGAAAATCTAGCCGAGCAGGCCTCGCAAGGTTGGGCTGATTTGTTTACAGATAAAGGAACCTTGCATAGCTATCCCCACCGCCACGCTGGTATGGATGCTTTTTTTGCTGCTCGATTGCAACGACGAAAAGACTAGGGTTTTGTGAACCTCATTCCCGGAATTTGCGACGAGAACCACCACCGTTTCATAGCCCGTAAACACATGGGACAGCCCCCGATGGATCTGGGGACAGTCCCGCGTTTACTACAATATTGCTTAAACTAGCGCCATTCGGGACACGTAACGAGTACATGTCGCCGGTATATCCCTGCATACAAAATTGGATCTGAACCATGATTAAAATTTCTCCCTCAATTCTTTCAGCAGACTTCTCCCGTTTGGGTGAGGAAATCAAAGCGATTGATCACGCTGGTGCTGATTATGTCCATGTTGATGTCATGGACGGCCACTTTGTCCCGAATATTACCATCGGTCCCCTGATAGTTAATGCCATCAGGCCAGTGACTGAACTGCCGCTGGATGTTCACCTGATGATCGAAAATCCTGATCAGTACATTCCTGACTTTGCCAAGGCCGGTGCTGATATCATTGTGGTTCACGCTGAGGCGGTCAGACACCTGCATCGTACTGTTCAGTTGATCAAATCGTTGGGGAAAAAAGCTGGCGTATCTTTGAATCCGGCAACCTCTCTCTCCGCTCTGGATATTATTCTGCCGGAGCTGGATCTGGTCTTGTTGATGACGGTCAATCCCGGTTTTGGAGGGCAATCATTCATCGAGAGTAGTTTGCCCAAGATTACCGAGCTGCGCCAACGGATCGATGCTCTTGGTTTGCCGATTGAGCTCGAGGTTGATGGCGGGGTGAAGGTTGATAATATTGAATCGATTGCCGCTGCTGGTGCAGATGTTTTTGTTGCGGGAAGTGCTGTATTTGGTGCTGATGATTATAAATCGACTATCGCCCAGTTGAAGGTAAATGGAGCTGAAGGACAAGGGTAGTCCATAATTTCTTGGGATATGAGGTTTGTGATGCGAAATTTATTCGCTTTATTGTTGCTGTGTCCGCTTTTAACTGCCTGTCTTGGCGGGGTCGATGTTGGACCTGGTCTGGATGAAATTAGTCGTGGTTTCAGTGAATCAATGCGCTGGTCTGATTTTCCCAATGCAGCAGCTTACGTGCACCCGGATGCCCGAGCTGCGTTTATTGAACAATTTAGAGAGGATGCAGATCTGCATGTTGTCGATAGCCACATCCTGAGTATTGATATGCATAAACAGGAGGGTCGGGCGGATGCTGTCTATGTTATGGAATATTACCACTTACCTTCAAGCCGAATTCTGAAATGGCGCTGGGAGCAGCGGTGGCGGTTGATCAAGGAACAAATGACAAAACCGGGAGTTTGGCTGATTGAAAATGAGCCGCCGACCCTTCCCTGGAAGAAGTAGGGGAAAAGAAAAAAAACCAATCTAACAAATTGATTTTCCTTATCTTTACCTAGTTTTTTAGATATCTCCCGGAGAAAAAAATAGCCTTGATTTAGAGGCATTGTTTATGGTATTTACCTGCATACTGTATACGATTCAAAATACTGAAAACCGCCAGAACATCTGGTGATTCTACCCGTTAATGGGTTTTTCGACCTTCCTTTTTGGAGGGTCGAAACAGGTCATAGGAGGCCGGTTTGTCACAGGTTGCTTTTTCCAGCTGGGGAAGACAGGTTATCGATAATCGGCAAGGGGGCGATGCCGAGTCTGAGTTCGCCAAAAAGAAACTGCCCGTCACCTTTGATGGTGAGAGGCAGATTTCTGCCTTCATGGGATGGGATGGCTTGATCCTCAATGATCCCAATGTTGATGTCGTAGCAATGGCGGCAGAGTATGCTAAGCATGTTCAGGAAGACTACTGCTGTGGCAAATGCTCTCCAGGTAAAAAGGGGACTCGAGTCATGCAGGACACTCTGACACGGATTATTTCCGGTAAGGGTGAAGAGAGCGACCTGGATACGATTGAGAATATTGCTGAATTGTTGCAGAACTGTAAATGTACTCTGTGTATGACTTCTGCGATTCCAATTGCCGATACGGTCAAATATTTTCGGGATGATTATCTCGCCTATATTCGCGGTGAGAATAAAGAGAAAAAAGCGGTCGATTATAAACTCAAAATGACCGCACCCTGCCAGGATAAATGTCCTTCTCATATTGATATTCCTGCTTATATTGAAGCAATAAAAGATCGCCGTTTTGACGAATCACTGAGTATTATTCGTGAAAGCATGCCGTTGCCGGCAATCTGTGGCCGCGTTTGTCCACATCCTTGCGAAACAGCTTGTCGCCGCGCCAATGTCGACAAACCGATCAATATTATGGTTCTTAAGCGGACAGCTTCTGACTACGAGTGGAAACACAATCATCAGCCCTCGATGCAACCTAAACCCAAAAAAGACAAAACGGTTGCTATTGTCGGTGCTGGCCCGGCCGGTTTGGCTGCTGCCTACTATCTGGCTCTGGAAGGTTATCCCTGTACTATCTATGAAGCATTGCCCGAGGGTTTCGGTGGCGGCATGATCGCTGTTGGTATCCCCGCTTATCGGATGCCACGGCATATCTTGCAGCGTGATATTGATATTATCTGTTCTATGGGGGTTGAAATTATTTATGACACCAGAGTCGGGACAGATATCAGCCTGATGGAACTGAAAGATAAATTTGATGCTGTTCTTCTTGCCCCGGGGGCTCACAAGTCGAAGCCGATGGGTGTTGAGGGTGAGGATGAGGGCTATAGTGGTTTTCTGGAAGGTGGCATTGAGTTTCTGCGGGAGGCTTATTTAGGTAAACCGACAGGCATGGGGAAAAAGGTCTGTGTCGTTGGTGGTGGTAATACTGCGATTGACTGTGTCCGGGTGGCGTTACGTGAAGGAGCTGAAGAATCGATTTTGCTCTATCGTCGGACACGTAATGAGATGCCTGCAGATGTTTGGGAAATTGATGGTGCTGACGAAGAAGGTGTCCAATTTGAGTTCCTGGTGTTACCGAAGAAGATTGTTGTCAATGAAAAACGCCAGGTTACCGGGGTGGAATGCTTGAAGATGAAATTGGGAGAGCCTGATGATTCCGGTCGCCGTCGTCCCCAGCCAATTGAGGGCAGTGAGTTCATCGTTGAGTGTGACACTTTGATCCCGGCTATTGGACAGGATCCCGATCTTTCTTTTATCACTGAGGACACTGGAATAAAAATTACCCGTTGGAATACGGTTGTTACCAAGTATATACCGTTGAAAAATGCTGCGGATCGCGACCTGAGTGATGATATGGGAAATCCGTTGTCACGGACGCTGTTGACCGATATGGATGGGGTGTTTGCTTCTGGTGATGCAGAAATTGGGCCCCTGACGGTTGTCGCCTGTGTTGGTAATGCGCACCGTGCTGCTAAAGTGATTCAGCGCTGGTTGGATGAGGGCGAAGCCTATCTGACCGATGAAGACTTCCACGAGGATATTCTGACCAATCTGGGGGTCTACGATAAAGATGAAGAGGTCCCTTGGCTTGATGCTGTGCAACGTTTTGATCAACACGAAATCCACGGTAAAGAACGGGCCAGTGCAGGGAACTATAACGAAGTTGAGCTCGGTTTCACAGACAGCGAAGCAATTATGGAAGCTGAACGTTGTCTACGCTGTTACCGTGTTTCAATGATCGCTATTTAATAGAAAAATATCACAAAGGTTGTATCCAGGGCAGGCTTTTTATTGTCCGTGGCAATAACAGCCCGCATTCGAGGTGAAAATAATATGGTCAATCTGACGATAGATGGTAAGTCGGTAAGCGTTCCCAAGGACACAACAATTCTTGAGGCCGCTCGGCAGGTGGATATCCATATTCCAACCCTCTGTTGGTTAGAAAAAGTATCGACAACGGGTGCTTGCCGGGTTTGTGCAGTGGAGATAGAGGGTGTTGATCGCCCGATGACTGCGTGCAATACCCCGGTTAAAGAAGGGATCAATGTTACCACGCAGTCGGAGAAACTGACCCGCAGCCGTAAGCAGATCATGGAGTTGATTCTGGTGAATCATCCGCTTGATTGCCCGGTTTGTGATGCTGGTGGTGAGTGCGATTTGCAGGATATCTGTTATGAACTGGATGTGACCCATCAAGAATTCAAAGCGGAAGATGTCAATCCAGAAACGATTAATCATTGGCTGCTGATCCAACAGGTGCCGAATCGCTGTATTCTCTGCGAAAAGTGTGTAAAAGTTTGTCATGAATTGATTGGCGCAGATGCTCTGTTTGTCAACGACAAAGGGGATCGGGCGTTCATCGATAAGAAGGTTGAAAACTGCACTTACTGCGGTAACTGTGTTGCTGTTTGTCCAACCGGAACCATGATCTCCAAACCTTTCAAGTTTAAGGCACGTCCCTGGGCGCTACGCAAAGTCCCATCCATCTGTACCTATTGTCCGAGTCAGTGCCAGATTGATCTCAATGTGAAGGACAATGAAGTCTTGCGGGTCACCTCCGATGATGCGGGGACAACTAACAATGGTACCCTCTGTGTTGGTGGTTTCTTTGGCTATGGCTATATCAATAACAAAAAACGTTTAATTGAGCCTACCGTTGAGCAAAAACCAGTTTCCTGGGATAAAGCCTTTGAAAGGGTTGTTGCAGAGGTTGAGCGGATCAAAGCCGAGAGCGGTGCTGCTGCTGTTGCCGGGTTTGCTTCTCCACGCCTGACCAATGAAGAAAACTATCTGTTCCAGAAACTTTTCAGGGCAGCGATCGGCAGTAACAATATTGACACTGAAGCTCGTTTTGGTGCGCTGCGTGCATTGCGTGCACTCGATAAGGGGCTTGGTTTCCATGGCGCCAGTAACAGGTTGGCAGCTATTGGCAATGCTGATGCGGTGCTTATCTTTGGTGCTGATCCTTCAGCGGAAGCTCCGGCTGTGGATTGGAAAATTCAGGATGCGGTTCGACGCAATGGCGGTAAACTGGTGATTGCCAATATGCGTCAGATTCACTTGACCCAATTTGCCGATAGCCAACTCAGCTATAAGCCGGGGACTGAAATAGCCCTGGCAAGTGGACTTGGTCGGTTATTGCTGGATCGAGGCTACCTTGATGAGGAGAATCTGCAGCGCACAGTGTCCAATCTCGACGAGTTAAAAGCAGATTTGGCTGGGGTTGACTTGGAAAGGGTGTTTGAGACCACGGGTCTGAGTCGTGAGGCTTTAGAGCATGCTGCTGATATTATCGGCAAGGCAGATAATGTTGCGGTTGTTTTTGGTTCTGATGTCTGCAAATCAGCATTTGGCACTTCAAAAGCGGCAGCTGTCGCCAATTTGGCTATTCTCAGTGGTGCTTTAAATTCTGCAGGTGGATTATTCCCGTTGGACGAAAAGGGGAATACGCAAGGTGTCCTCAATATGGGGGTTTATCCGGAAAATCTACCTGGTTTCCAGCCCTATGCTGAAAATAAAGCAAAATTTGCTCAAGTGTGGAAATGTGATCTCCCAGAAGGTGGGCTAGATGCTGAGGGTATTTTGCAGGAGATCGAAGCTGGGACAGTTCGCTTTCTTTATCTAGCTGCGACCAATCCACAGAATTTCCCCAACAGCAGTCGCTGGATGAAGGCTTTGGCACAAGTTGAGGTGTTGGTCGTTCAGGATATTTTCCCTTCGGAGATTACTCGTCTGGCAACAGTTGTGCTGCCGGGGAGTTCTTGTGCTGAAAAATCTGGTAGTTTTACCTCTCTTGATCACACCGTCCGCAGTTTCAATCAGGCAATCCGTCCGGTTGGGCAAAACCGTGAAGATTGGGAAATTATTGCTGAACTTTATGGTCGCTTGGGCAAAACTCCAATCACCTTCAGTCGAACCGATATTTTTAATGAAATAAATGAACTGACTTCGCTTTATGCAGATGCTGATTTTCTTGATGATGATCGCCGCACCTGTTTACAGAGTCTGCCCCAGGTTGCCGACCAGAGTCTCAAATATCAATTAATCACAGCGGATAGTGGCGTGGATGGGTTGCAATTGTTGACTGGTACCTCAGCAGGTCATTTTGGAACCACCTCAATCTGGGCACCTGCACCGCTAGAAGTGGAACCTGAGGGACTTCTCAAGGTGAATGCGGAAGATGCCAAGATGGCCGGGATTGAAGATGGTGACAAGCTCAAGCTCACCAGTACCACCGGGTCGACTATCGGTAAAGTTCTTATCAGCAAATCTGTCCCGCAAGGGTTGATTTTTGCACCGCACAATTTTATCTCACTCGGAATTCAGCAGTTGATGCCTGACGGGGACAATCTCACTGCGGTGCAGATGACGAAAGCCTGAAACTAAAAAATAGTGTTATTTCTGTCATACGCCCCGGGAATTCCGGGGCATTTTTTTATCCATAGATGAGGTTTAATACTCTGTCATTTGCTGCAGATAGTTTATTTGGATAGCGATTCAAATTCTTAGCATTTATAGAAACTATCTTGACTCTATTGGTGCCCCTGTGGTACTTAAAACCCGCTTTTACGGCAGTTCCCGCATTTGGTGACCTCTGAATGGACGAAGAAAAACGGCAGTTATTTAAGAGTCTCGGGTTCTTATCAAGTATTGGTATTTCCCTGGTCATCTCGATGCTTATCGGCTTGGCAATGGGGTTTTACCTGGATCAGTGGTTGGATACACGTCCAATGTTTACTCTGATCATGTTGTTAATCGGTATTATTGCTGGCTTTCGTAGCGTTTATATACTGACAACACGGGAATTAAAGCGCCAGCAACTGGAAGAACAACCTGATAGCGATCATGAATCAGAAGGATGATCAGCTACTGGCTGAATTAGCTTACCGTAACTGGATAATCTTGATTGTCCTGGTTCTGTTGAGTTTATTCTGGCGGTCATGGTCAGTGACAATTGGAGTTCTTTCCGGCGGCGTTCTGGTGATTATCAATTACCGTTGGATGGGACACTCACTGCTTAAAGTACTCAACAATCCGCAGTTGGCTGCAGAAAAAGGTTACAAGCGAAACTACTTGTTTCGCCTGCTGTTTATTTCAGTTTCTATTTATCTATTAATGGTGCGTGGTGGGATTCATCCTCTGGCACTATCTGTCGGTCTCTCAGTGATTGTGGTAAATCTTCTGATTACAACGATCAAAAGACTTTATTAGGTGTTTAAAAATATAGGAGAGCTTAGCCCATGACCCATCCCTTTTTGTTTCTGCAGTGGATTACGGAGCAGCTGCACCTGCATGTAGGTGAGCATGTCACATATACCTGGTTGGTGATGGCCATATTGCTGGTGGTCTCATTTCTGGCTTCCCGCTCGCTGGCCATGGTTCCTTCTGGACTACAAAACCTGATGGAAGCCGTCGTGACTGGTATTGAGGGGTTGATTGAGGAGACGATGGGAGAGGAGGGAAAAGCTTATTTTCCTCTGATCGCTACATTTGCCTTGTTTATTCTGGTGAGCAATCTGTTGGCTCTCATTCCCGGTTTTTACCCCCCTACTGCCAATCTGAACACAAATATTGCTTTAGCATTAACGGTATTTGTCATGACCCATTTTGTTGGCATCAAAAAGCACGGTTTTGCCTATATCAAGCACTTCATGGGACCGATTCTCTGGTTGGCACCTCTCATGCTGATTATTGAATTGATTAGTCATCTGGCGCGGCCACTTTCCTTATCTTTGCGTCTTTTCGGCAACATGTATGGACATGAAGTTGTGTTGATGATTTTCTTGGCGCTGGTGCCACTGTTTCTGCCGATTCCAATGATGTTGATGGGGGTGCTGATTGCTTTTATTCAGACCTTTGTCTTTACTCTGCTGGCGATGATCTATATCGCTGGAGCTTTGGAAGAAGCTCACTAAATCAACTATTTATGCTTTCCACAGGGGTGGGAAGTTAGTCCTATATATTTAGGAACAATCAACGATTAGATCGTCAACAAAGGAGAAAAAAATGGAGTTTTTTGCTTGGTGTGTAATGGCAGCTGGTATTGGTATGGGTCTTGGAGCTGTTGGTACCGGTATTGGTCAGGGACATGCAATTCAAGGTGCTTGTGAAGGCGTTGCACGCAATCCTGGTGCTTCCGGTAAAATTTTGACCACTATGATGATTGGTCTGGCAATGGTTGAGTCCTTGGCTATCTACGTTTTTGTTGTAGCTATGATTATTCTTTTTGCTAATCCGTTCACTGATCAGGTCCTTGAATTATTGGCTAAGTAAGCCGATATTTTATACGATAGCTAAAAAAGCGGTCCCAGTTGGGCCGCTTTTTTTTATTTTTGGCAGGATCATAACAGCATTATACATATATATGAATGGTTCCTGATAATTGCTCTTCTGAATAATTTGTAAGATTTTTTGTTGTAAAAAAAAGGGGGTCAAGGTAAATTCCCCTGTGTATGATAAAAATATACACTATGTAGGTCTGTAAACCTATTATCTCGAGAGGATGGGATGTTGACTGGATGATGCCACTCATTTAGTCAATGCTGTAAATAAAACTTGTCATTTGTGCAAGTCAATCCTACCTGTACTTTCTTAATTTTTATGTGAAGATATTTAGTTTGAGGAGAGTTTCAATGCGTAAATCCCTGTTTTATTTCGTACTATTGCTGACTTTTTTATGGAGTGCACTGGCGGTGGCTGGAGGGTTGATCGCCTCACCGGAAGCTTGTCTGGAATGTCACGATGATGTGACTTCAGCTGAAGATTTTGCTGCTTCTGTTCACGGTGCCAATGGATGTGTTGCCTGTCACTTTGAATTGACTGACCTTGATGCGCATATGGATGGCGAGCTTATGCCTGGTTCCGTTGATTGTGCACGCTGTCATAAACAGGAATTTAAAGAATATTTTGATAGTGTTCACCATTTTGATCATATCAATATCAATCTTAACTGTACTTCCTGTCATGAAAATATTCATGAACTAACCGCCTGGAAAGGTGATAAACAGCGCGCAAACGAAACTTGTGCAACCTGTCACGATACAGTCTTTGACGAATATCAGACTTCAATTCATGCCAAAGCGGTTGCGGAAGGTAATATGGATGGTGCCGCCTGTATCGATTGTCACGGGCTGCATACTATTACCTCCATTGGAGATATGGATCTCCGCGAAAGGGCAAGTTTCCGTACAGAACCGTGCATGACCTGTCATGCTGATGAAGAGATGATGCACAAAAATGATGTTTTCCCTGTTGCGGTTGAAAGCTACCTGGAAAGTTATCATGGCAAGAACTTCCATCTTGGCTATCCTGAAAAAGTTGCAGGCTGCGCCGATTGTCACACCGCACACGCAGTTTTGCCAAATGAAGATCCTGCTTCCAGCCTCAATTCTGAAAATCTGGTTGTTGCCTGCGCTAAATGTCATGAAAATGCGTCTGCGCAGTTTGTTAAGTTCTATTCTCACGGGGATATGACCGATCGAGAAAATTACCCGATCTTATTTTACACCTATATTGCCATGA
>JAOZOH010000214.1 GCA_029933365.1 Desulfuromusa sp.
CTGTCGAAAGTGTAAAGAAATTATCGATTTCCAGTGGCAATACATTGACAATGCTACATTGCCAGAAGAAGTCAACTCTTGGGGGCAAATTGAGCGGAAAAATATTGTGGTTTATGGAATCTGTCATAAATGCCTTAAATGAGATTGTTGTTAAATCTATTTTTTTGCAATAAGAATAGGAAGAATTACTATTAAAGAATAGATACTAATCTATGGCCCTGACAAGAGAGGATTATGCAATGAAGAAAAAGCTGACAACTAATGGCAGAGCTAACCCTGCTTATAGTGAAGGGGTTGCGACTGTTATGGATATCCCGTTGAATGAGATTCAAAAATAGGTTCGCTGCGTTGATCATCAAAATTTAAGAGGTTGCCAGTCATTTTCCGGGCAGCCATATACCCATACCAAGGAGAAAGACTGATGGAAGCAAATGTCAAAGGAACAGAAACAGAAAAGAATTTATTGAAATCTTTTGCCGGAGAGTCTCAGGCAAGAACCCGTTACACTTATTTTGCCAGCATTGCAAAAAAAGAGGGTTATGTTCAGATTGCTGATATTTTTGAAGAAACGGCAAATCAGGAGAAAGAGCATGCCAAGCGGTTCTTCAAGTTTCTCGAAGGTGGCGATCTAGAGATTACAGCAATGTATCCTGCTGGAAAGATGGGGACAACTACCGAAAACTTGCTGGCTGCAGCAATGGGGGAACAAGAAGAACACACAGAGATTTATCCAGCTTTTGCCGAAGTTGCATTGAAAGAGGGATTCCCGGAGATTGCAGCAGCATGGAATGCGATTTCAGTTGCCGAAAAACAACATGAAAAGCGTTATCGTGATTTGTTGACAAATATCGAAAGCGGTAAAGTGTTTAAGCGTGAAGAGCAAGCGATTTGGCGTTGCCGTAATTGCGGCTACTTGCACATGGGTGAGGAAGCTCCCGAAATCTGTCCAGCCTGTATCCACCCACAGGCACATTTCGAACTTTTGGGTGAAAACTGGTAGTTTTCATAAATCTTCCCCGCAAGCAGGGTTTTGTAAAATTCCACTCTCTGCTTGCGGGAATCATTATAGCTTTAAGACTGCATCTAAGACTTTGGTTAGCTCCTCAACCGTGTAAGGTTTTGTTGCGACACCTTTGAAGCCGTAATCAGCGTAATGTGCCATGACCGGATCATCAGCGTAGCCGCTTGAAACAATCGCTTTGACTTGCGGATCAATCGCCAGCAGAGCCTTTATTGCTTCTCTTCCTCCCATTCCTCCCGGGATTGTCAGGTCCATAATGATCAGATCAAAGGGCTTTCCTTCAGTTAAGGCCTGCTGGTAAAGCGATATTGCTATTTCTCCCGTGCTTGCTGTCGTGGTGACACAACCTAGGTGATCTAAAATCTCAGGGGTCAGGGTGCGGATAACTTCATCATCATCCATGAGTAAAACTTTGCAAGCATCCACTCCAACCTCAGCCTTTTCTAAGGGTTCTTCATTCTGGGTGGAATCACCATCTCCTGCCGGTAAGTGCAAAGTAAACAGCGTTCCTTGTCCGGGGGTAGACTCAACCTGAATATGGCCATGATGCTTGGTGATAATGGAGTACACTGTGGCTAACCCGAGTCCTCGTCCGGTCTGTTTTGTACTATAATAGGGGTCAAATATTTGAAGGAATCGCGCTTTGTCGATCCCGATCCCCTCATCACGGATGGTTGCCTGAACATATCTCCCCGGTTTAGTTTCTGTCCCCTGATGCTCCAGATATTCCCGATTTTGCAGATCAATATATAGATGCCCGCCGGTTGGCATCGCTTGTGCTGCGTTTATGACAAGATTTGAAAACACCTGTTGAATCTGTCCCTTGTCGACTTCGGCAGGCCACAGATTATCAGTCGCATGAAAAATAAGTTTGATATTGCTCCCCGAAAGGTCGAATTCTGCAACCTCTTTGACCAACTTGGCGAGACTGACGCTGTCCTTAACGGGTTCACCGCCCTTGGCAAAAGTCAAAAGCTTGTTGGTCAAATTTTTTGCCCGGTTAGCACTGATTTCAGCTTGGTTCAGGTATTTAATACAGGGATGGTCTTCGGTGATGCGCATTTTTGCTAAAGTGATATTACCGAAAATCCCGGAAAGAATATTATTAAAATCATGGGCAAGGCCTCCGGCTAAGGCACCGATTTTTTCTAGCTGTTGGATTTTTTGCAATTCATTTTTTAGTAGGTATTCTTCGGTTACATCACGGAAAACCAGAACTGCGCCGGTCAACTCATTTTTTTCGTTAATAATTGGTGCCGCTGAATCGGCAATTTGTGATTTTCGGCCGTTTTTTGCGATGAGGGATGTATTGTTGGCTAGTGCAACAATTTGGCCGGTTTTTAACGCTTCTTCGACGGGAATCGTAACTTTTTTTCCGGTTGATGCATTTTCTATATGAAAAATATGACCCAGTGGTTTGCCGAGTGCCTCTTGTTCTGTCCAACCCGTTAACTGTTCAGCAACAGGGTTCATCGTGACAATATTGTGATTGAGATCTGTCGCAATAACTGCATCACCAATAGAGTTGAGTGTGATCCGCAAATTTTCCCGGCTTTCTAATAGCTCCAATTCGGTTTTTTTAAGCTGATCAATCCCTGTGTGGAGGCCAATAAAGCGTAAAGGGTTGCCTTTTGTGTCCCATTCAACAATTCGCCCCTGAGCGAGAATCCACATCCAGCCATTTGTTTTTGTTTTGAACCTGAACTCAGCTGTAAATTGATTTTCACTTTTTTCTAGTGAGTCCTGAATAATGGTTTTCACGCGGTCTATATCTTCGGGATGGACACGTCTTTCCCACTCTTCAAAATGCATGGGGAACTCAAAAGGTTCATAACCGACCATGGTGTAATAATTTTCATCAAAAGAGACCCTGTTGGTTCCCAGGTTCCAGTCCCACATCCCACTATTGGCCCCACTTAAAGCGAATGACAGAGCATTTTTTTTTCTGATAATTTCGTGCTCTGCTTGCTTTTGCGCTGTGACATCATCGTAAATAGCAACAATTTCTCCCGATGGAAGCTTATATACGTAATTTTCTCGCCACCCTTGGATACGTTGGTCTTTGTAGGCAGTTAGTGGAAAGTTTTCTGGATTTCCCGTCTTCCACACCCTTTGGAATATGGCTAGAAAGCCAAATTCTTCAGCACGTGGAAACAACTCAGTAACTTTACGACCGATAACATCTTCGCGTTTGAGGTTTTCTATTTTTTCAGCGGCACGGTTGAAATTGGTAAAAATAAAATCCAGACCGTCTTCTGTTGCCCTATAGACTGCAACCCCACTGCTCATGTTTTCGAACAGTTCTCTGAATCGTTCCTCATTTGCATGGATGGTTTCTTCTGCCCGTTTCCGTTCTGTAATATTGGTGGCAATTTCCATGCGGACTAATCGTCCGTCTGGCCAGAGGACCGCCTGATCGCGGCATTCATACCATTCCTTGTTGAGTGTATTTTGAAATTCCCAGACATAAGGGGGTTTTGGGTTGCCATCTTCATCCAACAAGCGATCATTAGTGCAGAAGGTACAGGGACCGGTTTGATCAGCTTGGAGTGTCGCCCAGCATTTACCACCCAGGCTGCCTCCTGACGTTTCCTGAGCCATTTTGTTCATGAACAATAGTTCGTAGGTTTGCATGTCAGCGACATAGATGACTGCATCGACGGAATCAAGCAGGGTGAGATAGGTAGAATCGTGAGTGGCAGGCTGATGTGACATGAAATCTCCCTCCA
>JAOZOH010000011.1 GCA_029933365.1 Desulfuromusa sp.
ACAGTGTGAGCAGCCAACTTTGTTTGGCTTGTAAAAAAATGGGTGAACTCCTGAAGAGGCTGATTATTGCACAATTTACCAATTTATGCGATCTTGCACAGTTGTTGTTTGATGATTGACTACCTTCTGGAAGAGATAACTTATGAAAATCCTTGTCGTTGGCTCCGGTCAGGTCGGATATTTTTTGTGCGACCGTCTTTCCCGCGAGGGGCATGAGGTCACCCTGGTCGATCAGGATGAAGCGGTTGTTGAGCGGGCTCAGGACCGTTTGAATGTCCTTGGTGTGATTGGCAATGGGGCCAGTGCAGAAATTTTGGAGCAGGCGGGCATCAAGGATGTCGATATCTTTATTGCCGTCACCAATATGGATGAGGTCAATATCCTCGCTTGTCTCCTGGCACGTGAATATCAGGTTGAAATTCTGGTTGCCCGGACTAAAAATATCGAATACACCAGTAGTAGAGCGGTTCTTTCCAAAGAAAAGCTGGGAATAGATCTGCTGATTAATCCAGAAGATGCGGTTGCAGAGGAACTCTCCAAGCTGGCTTGCAATTCCAAGGCTTTTGATGTCGCTGAATTTGCCGAAGGGCAAATTTTATTCCAGGGTTATCGGATTGAGTCAGAAAGCCCTTTGTGTGATTTAACTTTGGCTGAACTGGGTGAATTACGGGGGATGTACCGCTTCCTTGTTGTTGCCATCAGCCGTGGTAATACAACGATTATTCCACATGGGGATGATGTCATTCAGGCTGGTGACCGGATCTATATATTTGCTCCGCAGCAGGAACTGCCGGCGATCAACTATCTGTTGCAATCGGAACACTTGGAGAAAAAATCGACCCACCGGGTATTTGTTCTGGGGGGCAGTCGTATTGGTTTGCAGGTTGCGCAAAATATGGAAAAACTCCATTTTCAAACCAAGTTGATAGAAAAAGATGAGACTCGCTGTTACAAACTTGCAGAGTTGCTAGATAAGGCGGTTGTTATCAATGCCGAAGGTTTGGATGTTCAGACTTTGGTGGATGAAGGATTGACTGATGCGGATGTTTTTATTGCGGTCACTGAAAATGATCAAACCAATATTCTGACCTGTTTGTTAGCCAAACAACATAAGGTTCGGCGGACTCTGGCACTGGTGAGTCAACCCGAATTGATCGGTCTGGCTTCCGACCTGGGTATTGATGCCTGTATCTCACCACGTCTGGCAGCTGCGGGGGCGATTCTGAAATTTGTACGCCGTGGGGATATAATTTCTCTCACTGCTGTCGAGGGGAGCAACTCTGAGGTTTTAGAGTTGGAGATCGGTAAAGACAGTGGTTTGTTGGCGACTCCCTTGAGTGAGTTGCACTTTCCGCGCGGGGCGATCATTGGGGCGATCGTGCGGGGGGATAACTATGAAATTCCAAGCGGTGAGAGTGTGCTGGAGGAGGGGGATCGAGTCGTCGTTTTTACCCTTCCAGAAGCGTTACAAAAGGTGGAGAGGTTTTTTGCCTAAATGAACCTTATCCTGACATTACGCATCCTTGGATCGCTGTTGCTGTTTCTTGGCGCCTCCCTTTTTGCCCCTCTGCCATTCTCTTTCTACTACGCTGATGGAATCTGGTCTGCATTTGTCCTTTCTGCTGTTACCTGTTTTATTGTTGGTGGTCTGCTGTTTCGATTTTGCAAAAGTCCGAAAGAACTAACCGTTCGCGAAGGATTTGCTGTTGTCACGTTTGGCTGGACCGTATTTGCGGTATTTGGGGCCCTTCCCTATCTGCTCTCCGGCGCTATTTCTTCCCCCCTTGATGCTATTTTTGAAACCATGAGTGGCTTTACCACGACAGGCTCGACAATTCTGACTGAAATAGAAGCGCTGCCGGAAAGTTTACTGTTCTGGCGTTCGTTGACCCACTGGCTTGGCGGGATGGGGATTATTGTCCTCTCTTTAGCCATTCTTCCCATGTTGGGGGTGGGAGGGATGCAGTTGTTTAAGGCTGAGGTTCCCGGCCCGACAGCAGATCGATTAAAACCCCGGATTCAAGATACAGCCAAAATGCTCTGGGGAGTTTACTTTTTATTGACTATGGTGGAGACATTGCTGCTGATGTTTGGGGGGATGTCTTTTTTTGATGCCATCTGTCACTCTTTTGCCACGTTGGCAACCGGTGGATTTTCGACTAAAAATAGTTCAATTGCCGCTTATGACAGCAGTTATATTGATGGTGTGATTACCCTGTTTATGATCCTTGCCGGAATTAACTTCGCCCTCCACTTTCAAGTGTTGCGCGGTAAAGCCAGGGAACTCTTTCGTAGTGAAGAACTGCGTGTTTATCTGGGGATTATCATGGTTGCGACGGTTATCATCATGATCTTCAACTGGTCTGGTGGGGTCTATGCGCAATTCGGAGAAAACTTTCGTTATTCCATATTTCAAGTTTCTTCAATTATGACAACGACCGGATTTGGTACCGCTGACTTTGAGCTGTGGCCGGTGTTGCCCCAGTACCTTCTGGTGCTGCTGATGTTCATTGGGGGTTGTGCCGGTTCCACGGGTGGTGGGATGAAAGTAGCGCGGATTCTCCTCTTGTTTAAGCATGCCCAAGTACAGGTTTTTCGTCTCATTCACCCACGTGCGATTCGACTGGTTAAGCTGGGGAATCATCCAGTTGACAAGGATGTTCTGCAGTCAATTCTTGGGTTCTTTGCTCTGTTTATCGGTGTTTTCGTGGTTGGATCACTGTTGGTTGCTGCCAGCGGAATGGACCTGGTATCTGCAGGTGGTGCGGTGGTTGCCTGTTTGTCTAATATCGGTCCCGGGCTTGGAACTGTTGGCCCTGTGGATAATTTTGCCCATGTCCCAGTATTTGGTAAATGGGTTTTGATTGTCTGCATGCTGATGGGGCGGCTCGAGCTCTTTACCGTTCTGGTTTTGTTTTTCCCATCATTTTGGCATAAATAAGTTGGGTGTAAAAAACTTGAAAGCCCCCATCGTCTTGTGGACGATGGGGGCTTCCCCCCTCCGGAACCTGTAGGAAAACAGGTAAATGTCTAAATATGTCTGCAGTATAGGTAGCAGTTCTGACAAAAATCTGAAAATTTGACTTAAAGTGTAAAAAAACTAAAAATTACTTTTCTGATTTACGGCAGCTGAATAAAACCAATCTGTCGTCCACTTACACCATTATCACGCCGATGGGAGAAGAATAGTTCCGGATGGCAACAGGTGCATTCCTCTGCTCTATCTATATTTTGTGGTTTTAGCCCAGATTGCTCTAATTGCAGCTGACAACTGAGAGGGATGTCCAATTGCCAGTGCCCCAGCCTGGTCTCTTTGGAAATCTCATTCCAGTATCCACTTCCCTGCCTGAAAGCATCGCGTACTGGACGATCAACTTCATAATTGTGTGCCCCGATACCTGGACCGATTGCAGCCTTCAGTTCTGCAACTGGGCAGTCGAAATGGGTACGAATTGTTTCTACGACCTTAGTGACCAGTCCGTTTGCCGCTCCTCGCCAGCCAGCATGTATTGCCGCTGCAACATTTATCTTGTTATGCCAAATCAAAAGGGGAAAACAGTCGGCAGTCAGAACGCCGATCATGATCCCGGGTTGATTGGTGACAATGGCATCGACCTCAATACTTAAAAAATGGTTTAGATCAGGGTTGGGTTCATCAATCAGCAGGATGTCATCGCCATGAACCTGTTTAACTGTCAATAGCTGGTGTGGCGACAGGTCAAAAGCACGCGCAAAGGTTGCGCGGTTGCCCTCCACATTTGCTATTTGATCATCGGTTCCAAAGCCCAAGTTCAAAGAGTTGTAGGGAGGTCGACTGACCCCACCATTACGCGTGCTGAATCCTGCCATTATGCCAGATGATAGTTGTTTGGGTTGCAGATATGAAATTTTACCTTGTCGAACAAGTTTCATCGAAAACTCCGTAGTTAGTGTTCCTGATCCAGATAAGTGAGGATGTTTTGCAGAGTTTCCGGCATTTCGCTGGAAAACTCCAGATATTTCCCACTACGTGGGTGAATAAATCCCAAACTCTGAGCATGCAGTGCTTGTCCTGGCAGTCGATCAATCAATTTACGCAATTCCATATCTTTGATTGCTGTTGTCCTGGAGCGATTACCATAGAGCGGATCACCAATCAAAGGACAATTTATTTCAGTAAAATGGACTCTGATCTGGTGAGTACGTCCGGTTTCCAGTTGTAGCTCAACCAAACTCAGTCGATTGATATTATATTGCTTCAGGATTTTCCAATGGGTTACAGCCCGCTTACTTTTTTTGGCTTTACTGCTCATTTTTTTGCGTTGCGTCGGGTGACGTCCAATGGGCTGGTCAATTATTCCAGACTGATCACTTGGGGCTCCGTGAATCAGTGCCAGATAGCGCCGTTTGATGGAATGGTCTTTAAACTGGGTGGCCAGATGTTGATGACTGAGGTCGTTTTTGGTCACAACGAGAACCCCGGAGGTGTCCTTGTCAATGCGATGCACAATCCCGGGGCGCAATTCGCCACCAATTCCTGCGAGGTCGGTACAATGGTGAAGGAGAGCGTTAACGAGAGTGCCATGTGAATGACCAGCGGCGGGATGAACGACCATACCGGCAGGTTTGTCAATGACAATCAAATCTTGATCTTCGTAAAGAATATGCAGAGGAATGGCTTCGGGGAGAGCTGCAATTGGTTCTGGGTCAGGTAGGATGACCTGGATTGATTCGCCACCCCTTAACTTGTTACTGGCTTTTGTCTGGGCATGGTTCAGGGTGATCTGACCAGAATCAATCAGTTTCTTAAGTTGTGAGCGACTGATATCCGGCAGGCATTCTGAGACAAATGTATCCAGTCGCTCTACCGGACGGTCATCGGGAAAGAGCAGCTGCCGGGTTAAATTCATTTACCAGATCTGACTTTCGATTTTTCCCGCCTGTTTAATCATGACATCAACAATGGCACGCTCATAGAGGTGCTCACGGTTTTGCATTTCAGGTGAAACCCGAGTATAAAAGTGCTCACGTCCTTCTTCAAGCTCTTCATCCATGATCTCAAAAATGCTGTCACTTTTAATTCCTTCAGAAACCTTGTCCTGATTATACAGAGCAATATCGGAAACAATTGCCCGGGCTAAACGAAATGCGAGATCAGGATTTTCTACCATTCTTGCCATAGAGCCAGCCTCCAATTATCCATAAATTATTCGACTCATCATTATTGTGGGTTTGAGTTTATTAATTTTTGTTCAAAATAGCAAGATAAAATCTTGATTTATCTGGAATTGCTATTTTATTGTTAGTTATTAATGATAGATTGTGTTAATGTTAATGCTGAAAGAATGGTCTCAAGAACTACTTTGATTCTGATAGCTGAGTATTAAAGCGGGATAATTATCGATGGATCAATACCAAAAGCTGAAGCAGGAAAACCTCCGATTGAGTGCTGAATTGCAAGAAACAAAAGACAATTTAGATAGATTGGTGAGCAAGCGGGTTGAAATACTGGAAATTCGTAATAGCATATTGCAGGTATCGCAAGGGGTTCTTGATGTTCTTCCGGTGGTAGTCCTCGGTATCGATCCTGAGCAAATGATTGTTCATTGTAATGAATACGCACGTGATCTGTTTCCTTATGGTGGAATGGGACCCCTAGGAAATGATCGTAGTGACGTATTTTCACCGGCAATTAATAAATTAATTGATCGACTTAAAGAGGAACGGAATCCAAAAGCAGAAGTTGAAATTGGTCAGCTAAAATTCCGTGGAGAGGTCAGAAGGTTGCATGAAACACTATCCCAGGGAGTTGTCCTGGTTCTGATTCCAGAGGCTTAGCCTGCTCATGGATTGCAGCAAGTGCAGCCAGTTTGATTTTAACTTGAGTGTGAAGATTGGATAGATAGATGGCAGAAGAATTATTATCAAATCAGAAAAAACAAATTCTATTTATTGATGATGAGGAAAGCCTTGCTTTGCTGGGTGCTGATCTGCTGGCTGACTATGGTTATAACGTAACCTGTGCGTTTGATGGGAGTGCCGCTCTGCAGCTGTTTCAACAGCAAATGGACTTTTTTGATCTGATCATTACCGATGAATCAATGCCTGAAATGAATGGTATAGAACTGGCCCAGAAAATATTCAGTATTTCACCCTCGACCCCGGTCATTCTTTGTTCTGGCCACCTTTTAACAATGGAGGAAGAGGGGATGGATGCAACAAATATAACTGCGGTGTTGTCTAAAACGGCAGTCTGCACCGACTTGCCAGATATGCTAAAAAAAATATTTGCAGGCTAGGAGTCTGTCGGACTATCCATAAGCCGACTGTAAATCCGGTTGGTTGGCTCATATTTCGACTCCTTTTTGCCCCATAGCTACGGCTATAAGCCTGTAAACGTGTCAAAATCTGTTCACAAACCTCCGAAATTTCGCTTCGCCCCGCATATCTGACAGGGTCCTAGATCATATACGTGACGATCATCAATAGTGCAACAAAAGCCATAATGATGATGGATAACAGAGGAATCCCAGTCGCAGGCTTTTGTTTTTGCTCCCCTTTATTTTCAGTCTTGCCAATTACCGGAAAGCTTTCAATCACCGTTCTGAGGTGCGGAGCTGATTTTAGCTCTTCGGTTAAGTCGTACCCGGCTTGATGAGTTCCTTCATGGTGACCATTCTTCCAGCGTTGGCTGGTGCTGACATCATAGATTATGTCATTGACAGCAACATAGGCCGCGCGACCTTCTCGGCCATCAAATTTGGCCAGTTCTTCAATTGTCATCGGTTTCTCCCGTGAGATATCTGCTCTCGAATCTCTAAACTGTTGCGCTAATTTTGATGGCGTCGCAAAAAGTCCGCCCCATGGTGTTGCAGCGGTTTTTTAAGACCTTGACATACCCTATGTATGCCTTCGTCCTTGAAAAACCACTGCAACACCATGGGACGAAATTTTTGCTTAGCCATCTGATTCATTTTTGCGAATGCATCAATTTGTCAGACCAGCAATTCCTCTAGGTTTTGAAATAAGTTTGACCATTCAATTTGGCGGAAAATAGAGTCAAGATCTGCTGTCGCTCTGCAACATTGATTCTCTTCTGTTTGACTGCATGCTCTACTTTATTACGAAAACCTTTATAAAATGAGGTCGGATTGTACTCCAGCATGTTTAAAACTTCAGAAATTGTATCGCCAGATTGTTCTTCTATCACATCAAACCCGCCGTCCTCATTTATCCGGACGTTGATCACGTTGGTATCTCCGAACAGATTGTGCAGGTCACCCAGAGTTTCCTGGTAAGCGCCCATCAGAAAAGCCCCGAGAATGTAATCCTCTTCTGCTTTAAGTGGATGTACCGGCAAGGTTCTACTTTCTCCACCAGAAAGGATAAAGCGATCCAGTTTGCCGTCACAATCACAAGTGAGATCCGAGATGGTGGCATTTCGTTCCGGAAATTCATCCAGTCGCTGAATCGGCATGATCGGGAACATCTGTCCGATCGCCCAGGTATCAGGTAACGATTGGAAAACACTGAAATTACCGTAATAGATATCAGCCAAATTATGTTTCAATCCGGTCAGAGCAACAGGTATCTCTTCAAGTCGATCTGCGCGGTCAGCGAGGGTGTGGGCAATTGCCAGAAACAGGTTTTCAGCCAACGCACGTTCACGAACTCTGATTTCCCCGTTTCTGAACAACTCCCTGATTCTGTCACGGTTTGTGAGAGCTTCTGTGTAGCCAGCGCTGAGGTCAATTTCAACTGCATTATTGTAGAGTTGGTATTGTCGGGCAACCAGGGAATGGCACTTTCCCGGGCAGTTATCCGGGAGAGCAATCGCCTCGTAACGCATGACATTGAGGATGTTGAACAGTAGAATTGAAGTATGGGCAACAGTGGCACGTCCTGATTCCGTGATGATGACAGGATGATCAATGCTATGTGGCGCAAGGGTCTCCTTGATTGTCTCTACAATGCAGCAGCAATATCCAGCTAAATCATAATTGCGGGAATGGCTATGGAGGGATTGATTGCCGATGTAATCAACAGCCAGACCGCCCCCCAGGTCAAGGTATTTCAGTGGAACCTTCTCAGCAGCCAGGTCGGCATAAAACCGGCTGGCTTCTCGAACTGCTGTTCGAATTTCCTCTATGTCCGGGATCTGAGATCCTAGATGACAGTGTAATAGTTGCAGGCAATCAATCATTTTTGTCTTGCGCAGTTCATCGACCGTTGCGATCAACTGCGCAGTGCTAAGACCAAAACTGCTACGATCACCGCTGGTCTCGGTCCAGAGTCCACCAACTTTGGAGGATATTTTAATGCGCAGTCCAATCAGTGGCCTGATCCCAAGTTTTTCACTGCGTTCGATAATCAGTGGTAATTCTATGGGTGATTCAATGACGAAGCAGCAGCGGTGGCCCAGCTTGTTTGCCCAGAGCCCCAGATCAATAAAATCCCGATCCTTGTTCCCATTGCAGATCAATAGGCCATTTTCATTCAAATTGGCCAGGCATAGTAGCAGCTCTGCTTTGCTTCCAGCCTCCAGCCCGTGGCCAAACTCTGCGCCAAAGCGGCCGATCTCTTCAATGACTGTGCACTGCTGGTTGACTTTAACGGGGAATACTCCGTTGTAAGTGCCTGTATATTTGGCATTTTGGATAGCTTGCCGAAAAGTTTTATTGATTTCTGCGACTCGTGAATCAAGAAGATTCTCTATGCGCAATAGCAGGGGTAATGGATGATCACGATCACGGGCGCCCTGGATGATGTCGATCACCGGGATGGCGACTTTCCCGCCAGGAAAAGGGATTGAGATGGTGACTTCACCGCCTGCAGAAATTGCAAAATCTCCTTCACCCCATTGTTCAATTCCATAGAGTGCAGCGGAATCGGCAATAGACCAGTTTTCCTCAGCATTTGTGCTCATTCAGCGATGTTCTCCCGGGCAAAGGTGGGCAGCATAAAGGCGCCAAGATGAAGATCCTCATTGTAGTAGCGGGTACGGAAGTCTCGCTTGGCGGCACGATCATGATCGAAATCGGTGATCGGATGATATTTTTTACTGGCAAAAGCAAAACTCCAGAAGCCACTCGGGTAGGTTGGGATGAACGCTTGGTACATCTCTACAATTGGAAATACAGCACGTAAATTTTGATACATGTTTTTCTGAATCTCAGCGTGGTAAAAGGGGGATTCGCTCTGTGCGATCATGATCCCATCATTTTTTAGCGCTGAAAAAACCAGGCGATAGAAATTTTCCTCAAACAGGCCAACTGCCGGGCCGATCGGGTCAGTTGAATCAACCAGAATAATATCAAATTCATTCTGATGATCACGAATATAGGCCAGCCCATCATCCACATGTAATTTAACCCGTGGATTACTCCCATCAATTTCAGCAGCTATTGAGGGAAGGAACTCAATAGATTTTTCAATCACTAATCCATCAATCTCACAGAGCACTGCAAGTTCAACTTCCGAGTGTTTCATGATTTCCCGAATACTGCCGCCATCGCCTCCTCCGATCACCAGAACTTTTTTTGGCTTGGGGTGGGTGAACAATGCCGGGTGAACGATCATATCGTGGTAAATGAACTCATCACGTTCTGTCACCATCACTAACCCATCAAGGAGCATCATGCGACCAAATTCAAGGGTTTCAACAATATCCAACTGCTGAAATTTACTCTTCCCGGAGAACAGGGTTTGGGTGGTTTTCATGGTGATGCCAACATTGTCGCTATGTTTTTCGGTGTACCAGAGATCCATTATTTTATCCTCGCAAAATATTCAAGCTTAAACCTTAATCAGTGAGTGCCCAGACGGTTAATAGCACAAGTCATTGAATTGCCTAAGTGTCTCAAAAATCGTCGCTGAACCTACGGGTGCAGCTCAGATTTTTCGAATCACTTATTCAATCCAAGCACTTGCACTCTTATTCCACCCGGAACTCACTGATTCAGGTTGTATTCTACTGTATTTTTGTTTTCTGCTGATAAATTTTTTGCTTAGCCATCACATTTTTTTGTGCGACTATTATGGACTCGATCGTTGATAACAGAAACACAAAGGGGTAGAAAATGACAAATGCTCAGAAAATAGGCTTTATTGGTGGCGGCAACATGGCGGAAGCGATGATTAAAGGTTTGCTGTCTGGCTCATTCCCTACTGACAAGATTATGGCATCGGAGCCAAGCGAGCTGCGTCGCGAACATCTGCTTGAGGCGTTCGGCATTCAGTTGGCGGAGAATAACCTGGCACTGATGGAAAACTGTGACATCGTTGTTTTATCGATTAAGCCACAGATTGCTGTTGAGGTTCTGGAAGAGGTCGCAGGTGTGTACAGCAATGAGAAGTTGATTATTTCAATTTTAGCCGGGGTGACAACTGGAGCAATTGAAAAGTTTTTTCAGGGTGCCCCACGGGTCGTACGGGTTATGCCAAATACACCAGCGTTGGTTGGAGAAGCTGCGAGTGCCATATGTCGGGGGCACTATGCCAGCCAAGAGGACCTTGCTGTGGTGAAACAATTATTTGAGTTGGTTGGTAAAGTGCAAATGATCGACGAACGACAGATGGATGCCGCCACCGGATTGTCTGGCTCTGGCCCGGCTTATATCTATACGGTTATAGAAGCACTTGCGGATGGCGGTGTGCGTGAAGGTTTACGGCGCGATATTGCCCATGCGCTGGCGGTGCAAACGGTTGTTGGTGCGGCCCTGATGGTACGAGAGACGGGTGAGCACCCGGCAATTTTGCGTGATCAGGTTTGTTCTCCGGGTGGAACCGCGATTACTGGAGTGAGTACGCTGGAAAAGAATGGGTTGCGCACAACTTTAATGGAAGCTGTTTCTGCTTCTGCTGCACGATCTCGTGAACTGGGTGGCAGCTGATGGAGTAACCAGTCCATAATTTTTTGCGCAAGTATTATTTAGTTGAAAGATAAAACCGCATGATTGATCAGTTCTGGACATTTTTTATTGCGATTACCTTGTTGACCCTGTTCCCCGGTGTTGATTCTCTGCTGGTGGTCAGAAATACCTCTCGCGGAGGGTGGCAGGATGGAGTTACTACCAGTACGGGAATTTGCTGCGGGTTATTTGTTCATGCGCTAGTTTCAGCGCTGGGGATTTCAGCGCTCCTTATCCAATCAGCACTGGCTTTTAATATTCTTAAACTTCTTGGTGGTGGGTACCTTCTCTGGCTTGGTGGTTGTAGTTTGTGGCAGGCGGTTAGTGGAAAAAAGACAGCAAAATTAGATATTCAAACTTCTGTTACCCGTCAATTTCAGTTGCTGCGCTCCTTGCGTGAGGGGTTTGTTTGTAATGTGTTTAACCCAAAGACTCTGCTGTTTTACATGGCCTTCCTCCCTCAATTCATCGATCCAAGCCGCTCGCCAGTTTTGCAATCGTTATTTATGGCGGTAGTCCATTTTTGCATTGCAATGGTCTATCAAGTCTCACTTTCGCTATTGGTGTGCCGACTGCATGGCTGGTTCAGAGGAAGCTTTTTAGGGCGACTTGCCGAGGGATTGGGAGGGCTTGTTCTGGTCAGCTTCGGCCTGCGGATTTTTTTGGAAAAACGTATCTAAACCATCTCCTGTTTTCCGCTGGTAAAGATTCAGTCAAAGCAGCTTTCCCCGGTTGGTAAAATAGCGATTGTAAGGATTGAAACTGCGCCGGTTCTGGCGAATTTCAATGATGAAAATGTTTAAAATGCTGAAAATTGGTACGCCGATAATCATCCCCACAATCCCATAAAGTTTCCCCCCCATGACAATAGCTAGAATGACTCCAAGGGGGTGAAGGTTTGATACCTTTGAAATGAGGATTGGAATAAGGATAAAATTATCAAGAATGACCTGTGCGATCAGGACATAAACGCAAAGAATCCACCAGAATTGTCCCCCCATTCCCAAGTCAACCAGTGCAATCACCAACCCGGGGAGCATGCCGATGAGTGGTCCGATATAGGGAACCAGGTTTGTCGCTCCAGCGATGATTGCCAGAATGGGCGCATAATGAATATCAGTGAGTGACAGCCCCATCCAGATAACAATTCCAATGATCAACGCTTCTAATATACGCCCCCGAATAAAATGAGACAGTTGCCAACTGACGTGGGCATAAATATCCAGAACCATCTCAAAGTAGCGGTTCGGGGTCAGGGAGATGAGGCTGCGCATGATTCGGCGGCTGTCGCGCAGGAAAAAGAAGGAAAATAGAGGAACCAATAATAGGAGGCTGCCGATTCGCATGGCAGAACGTGGCGTCTCTTTTAAAATTAAGCCGAAGAAAGATTGTGATGCTGAGCTCAGACGTTCAGCAAGATCATAGTTTGTTATAAAAGGAAAATGCTCTTGAGCTGCAAGTAATAACCCACTTAAATATTCAATGGCATGGCCAATATAACGGGGGAAATCGGCCTTAAGAGCTTGCATCATCCCTTCCCAGTTGGGTGGGCCAATGACCATCATAAGTAGAAAAACCAGTAAAAAAAGGAGGAAATAGACAATAAAAATACTGAGGGTGCGATTGATCTTCTCTCCCTCAAAAAAATAGACAACCGGATCAAGCAGGTACGAGACAATCAATGAAATCAAGATGGGTAGAAACAGCCCCGCTGTTGCTGTTTTTAACAACGCAGTGACTGTGGAGGCGGAGGAGTAGATAGCGATCCCTGATGCGATTGCCATTGTCAGTACCAGATAGAGAACTGCAACCTGCGCACGGCTCATGCCGGTCTGGCTATTCATCGGCTTGCTGCTTACGGTCATCAGCCAGTTGTTTTTTTAACGTTTCAAGCTGAAGACTGCATTGCAATAATCGGTCACTGATGACCCGGTTTAAACCCAACATAATCTTTGCGGCAGGTGCTGGGTGTCGACGGACCGCTTCCAGCATGTCGGTACGGAATAATCCAACCAAAACGGTGGTTTCTGTGGCGCGAGCAGAGGCACAACGTGGTCGTGAGGCGGTCAGGGATATTTCACCAAAGAAATCACCAGGCTCAAGAATAGCCTGTTCTGTCTCTCTTCCCTGCTCGTCACGGTTGAAAATTTGTACTTGTCCCGAGCGGATAGTATACATCCCCGAGCCAATCTCTCCATCACTGAATATTGTTTCGTCAACCTCATAATTTCGCACATGGACAATATTTTCCAGAAAGGCCAGCTCCCGCTTGTCCAGTTTCTTAAACATTGGCATGGTGCTGAGGAAATAGGCCAACGTGTCCTCGTAACCACTACTGCGAAAAATATTGCTCCAAAATGGATTCACGATTATTCCTGTTTTGCATAGGGGCAGGTTGGTGTGTCTACCCAAGTTTCTTCATTTTATCAAATGGTTTCACCAGAGAAGAAATGGCTAAGCAAAAAATTCGATCTACAAGGCGTAGCGATTTTTAAAGGGTGAAGAAATACATCAGTATGTCGAGATCTTGAAAAATCGCTGCAACACCGTAGATCGGACTTTTTGCGACGCCATTGGCTATTATACCAA
Organism: Desulfuromusa sp.; assembly: GCA_029933365.1. The sequence goes on from JAOZOH010000011.1 coordinate 13,479, forward strand.
TAAGTCCGGTGAGTACCAGACAAAAAGCTAAGGATGTAAACAGCTCTTTATCTTGACGCCATTCTTGACTATCCTGAGAGCATGATTTCTATCGATTTGAAAAAATATCCGCAGGCTCCTGGAGCCTACTTGATGTTTGGCGAAAACGATGTAGTTCTCTACGTCGGCAAAGCCAAACAACTGCGCAGTCGACTGCGCAGTTACTTTTCTGTCGGTGGGGACGGACGCATGCAAATTCCGCTATTGATGGAAAAGGTTATGCGGATTGAAGTAATTATTACCGACACCGAAAAAGAAGCACTACTGCTGGAAAATACTCTGATCAAGAAATATCGTCCTCACTACAATATTGAGCTGCGAGATGACAAAACCTATGTTTCGGTACGGATTGATCTGAATGATCCATTTCCCATGATGCAGGTAGTACGGCAAGTAAAAAATGATGGTGCCCACTATTATGGACCCTATTCTTCCGCCGCCGCGATTCGTGAAACGCTCAAGGAAATTTATCGGATTTTTCCCCTGCGTCATTCTTCTCTCGAGCGCTGCCGTAAACGTGGTCGCCCCTGTTTGTTTCATCAGATCGGACAGTGCAGCGCTCCCTGCCATGGGAAAATCACTCAGTCCGATTATCGTAAACTGGTGGATGGAGTGATTCAGCTGCTTGAAGGGCGAGAATCAGAAGTTATCGTCCGCTTACAACAACGAATGGAGCAAGCCGCAGAGGATATGCGTTTTGAAGATGCAGCGCGCTTACGTGATCAGATCTGTTCCATCGAAAAGAGCATCGAAAAGCAAAAAGTGACCGATTATGGTGGCGGAAATCAAGATGTGATCGGTTTGCATCAGGATGGCGGTGAGGTGGAAGTGACCTTACTGTTTATCCGCCAGGGGAGATTGATCGGTCGCCGTAGTTATCCTGTAGAATGGAAGCTTGATCTGCCCGAATTACTCAGCGGTTTCTTGCAAGAATACTACTCCAGCAAGGTGATTCTCCCTGATCAGATATTGCTTCCATTCGCTTTAGAGGGTGCTGATTTGCTTGGCGAGTGGTTGAGTGAAAACCGTGGCAAAAAGGTTCGTTTGTTTGCTCCACAGCGGGGAGAAAAAAAGCGTCTCTGCCAAATGGCACAACGCAATGCGTGTGAATCTTATCGCCAACGGGGACAGCGGCAGCAGGCACGCGAGCAGTTGTTGCAAGGATTACAGGTGAAATTTCAATTGCCGTACTTTCCGCAGAGGATTGAATGTTACGATATCTCAAATGTTCAGGGAAACCAATCTGTTGGGAGTATGGTGGTTTTAATAAATGGTGAGCCTGCCAATGCTGAATATCGTCGCTTTAAAATTAAAACGGTGGAAGGTGCTGATGACTATGCATCGCTGCGGGAAGTGCTGAGCAGGCGCTTGGCGCGTGGAGTTGAGGAGAAAAACCTTCCCCATATGATTTTGATCGATGGGGGCAAGGGGCAACTTGGAGTTCTTTCGGCAGTGCTAAGGGAATTCCATCTGGCAGCTAAAATTGGTGCGGTGGGGATTGCCAAAAGCCGGGTGATGGCAAATGTGCGTGGTAAGGTTGTCGAGCGTAGTGAAGAACGATTCTTTCTTCCTGGACGGAAGAATCCGGTCAGTTTCCGGCATGGCTCGGCAAGCCTGTTTCTGCTGGAGAGATTACGTGACGAGGCGCACCGTTTTGCCATTACCTATCATCGAAAATTACGCAGTCAGGCGAGTTTACGTTCCTCTCTGGAAGATATCCCTGGGGTCGGTCCCGCCCGGCGTAAAGCATTATTGAAATATTTTGGTAGTTTAAAAAGAATCCGTGCTGCTTCCCTTGAAGAATTGGAGCAGATGCCAAGGATGTCTGCGGGTTTGGCTGAGACGATCTTTCGAGCAGTACAGAATAAGCAGGACACCTGAAAGCTTAATTCCTTAACGGAGAGCCGCTGAGATGGAGAGAAGGGCCAAAACCGTAAGAATGCCACCAGAGCGCCAAGAGCACCAAGAAAGGCTTAAAGGTCTCTTTTGGTTTGAAAACAAAAAACGATTTTTTGCTTTTGGCCTTCTTGGAGGACTTGGCGTCTTGGTGGCTATATTGTTGTTTTAAAGGTTTTCTGGTCAACCGGTTCGTTCAACCTGTTTTCCTCTCCCTCTCTCCGCCTCTCCGTTTAAAAGATCCTCTTGATTGATCCTAAAAGAAGACCCGGTTACCATAACAGCAACCGGGTCTCTATGTTTCTATTTTATAATTAAAACTTAGAACTTGCCAAATTCATCATCGTCCAGAGCGATGGCTTGTTGCGGACTGTTTGATGATACTCCACCCCAATTATTATTTGGTTGCTGTTGTGGTGCTGGCCTGGAGGGTGCCGGTTGTGGCTGATAGCTCATTTGCTGTTGGCTTTGCCCTTTCAGTTGAAAGCGCTTGAGCATATTGAGAAGTTCAGCCGCCTGGCTCGATAACTCTTCAGCAGCGGCAGCACTTTCTTCAGCCGTGGCGGTGTTCTGCTGGATTGCCTGATCAATCTGTCCTAGCCCTTCGTTGATTTGACCAATGCCAGCTGCTTGCTCGTTTGAGGCTGCTGCAATCTCTTCTGCCAGATCAGAAACCTTGGAGACCCCACCGATAATATTTTCAAGAGATTCGGCAGTTTTGTCCGCGATTTGTGAGCCATTGTTTGTTTTTTCTATCGAACCTTCGATCAACTCAGCTGTTTCACTGGCTGCTTTGGCACTGCGTGCGGCCAGGTTACGCACTTCTTCAGCAACGACAGCAAACCCTTTGCCGTGTTGTCCGGCACGGGCGGCTTCAACTGCGGCATTAAGCGCCAACAGGTTGGTCTGGAAGGCGATTTCGTCAATAACTTTAATGATTTTGTTAATACTTTGCCCTGCATCGCTGATCTCACCCATGGCAGAGATCATTTGCCCCATTCTAGATTTACCTTCTTCCGTTGCTTGTTTAGCTTCACTTGATAGAACGTTCACCTGATTGGCATTGTCAGCATTGTGCTTGGTTTGACTGGATAGTTCGCTGAGGGAAGCAGAAATTTCTTCCAGCGATGCGGCTGATTCGGTTGAGCTTTGCGATAGGGATTGTGAGAACTCGCTGACACTGGTGCTATTTGATGATATCTGTTGTCCGGCGTTTTGGATTGAGCCCATCACCTCATTCAGGTCATTTTCAAGTTTATTGAAAGCCCCGCGTATTTCATCCTGATTGTCTCGTGGTATCAGGTTCATATTCAGGTTGCCACCGGCCAGTTTTTGTAGTGCGTGAATCACTTCATGCTGCACATTATCGGCAAAATTATCCATGGCTTGAGCCATCTGACCGATTTCATCGGTTTGATTTAAATTAAGTCGAGTAGAAAAATGCCCTTTCTCAATTTCATCAACCATTTCAACTGCTTGCTTCATTGGCTTGGTAATAGAGCGTGCCAGGAAGTAAATCAGAACAGAAGACAAGAGTATCGCCAGCAGAAGAACAGTAAGAACGACATAAAATACAGTTTTAAGTTTGGCCTGCAGGGCATCAACATAAACACCGCTGCCGATGATCCAGTTCCAGCCAGAGTGTTTTTTTACATAGGATAATTTTGGCTGAGGTTTGTCTTTTCCTGGTTTTGGCCATTGGTAGGCAACAAAATCGCCTTGTTTGTTTTCAGTTGCTTTGACAAATTCTTTAAAGAGATGCAACCCATCGGGATCTTGTACTGCTGATAGATCTTTACCGTCGAGTGCTGGTTTGATCGGGTGCATGATCATCTTGGGTTGAGTGTCGTTGATCCAGAAATAGGTGTTTCCTTCATAGCGGAGGGTTTTGATCGCAGAGATGGCATGCTTCTGAGCTTCACTCTCAGACATATCTTTTCCAACCAGATTACTGTAATGATCAATGACTCCATAGGCAGTATCCACGGCGGTAATGAGTTGTTTCTTGCTATCTGCATAAACGTGGTTGCGATAGTTGTTGTACATCCAGAGGAGGCAGAGGGCGAAAATCAGCATTATCAGGCTGGTAGCCAAATAAATCTTTTTACCAATACTGAGATTTTTAAGACGCATGGGGTGATCCTTATCGAATATAGTTTGTTTATATGAAAAACCGTTTTCTGCACTAAAATGTAATCTCAAGAACCTTTCCTGAGCACATTGACAATATATAACAATATTTATATTAATATAATTTTATTGTCAACAAATAATTATATTTTAATAATGTCAGAATTGATAAAAAAAGAGCCCCCGAATTGTTCCAGAGGCTCTCAATATTCGTTTTTAAAATAGTTTGTTATTCGACCGTGACTTCAGCATTTTCCATGATCAGATCATACTTGTAACCGTAGCCAAAATCTTTGTTGAGGGTCAAGGGTCCGCTGGCAACGACAGTATCTCCAACATTGACCTGAACGCTGCTGGTGACGGTTAGATCATGGGTTCCGGCATTCAAATCACCGCTGCCATCTTGCAGGTGCAACCAGTTGGTGCCCATGATCTGTGGGCTGAACTTGACGACTTTGCCGCGCAGGGTGACTGTTTTTTCAGCAAGATCAGCCTTGCCTGCATAAATTTCAGCGATAGTCATGCCGCTATCAGCTTTTGGGATCGCTGTCAGGTCAACTTCTGGTGGTGCTGCTACTCCAGAAATTGACGGGTGTCCTTCGGGGATCTGCATATCGGCAGGATTTGCTGTTCCCATCATGCCTGATCCCATGGAAGGTGTTCCCATGGAGGGGCTACTTGCGTTCAAAACTGCTTCAACAAAGTAGACAACATCAAAGTCACGATCCAGAGTCTGGCTATGATAGTTGTGCATCGCCATACCTTCCGGAACCATGACTTCATCGCCAACCTTTACGGCAAACTCGGGGGCTGCTGCCCAGATTTTTTCGCTGCCGTCATCAACAAAAACATAGGTGTAGCCAGCCGCATTCATGGTTTCAACGACGGTACCAGATATTCCACTTGGGGCTGCTGCCGGGGCTGGTGTTGGTTCTGCTATCGGAGTTACTGCTACCGCTTTTGCAACTGGTGCTGCTGCTTTTACACTTGGCTGAGTAGGTTCGTTCTGGCTACAGGCAATGAGGGGAAAGAACATCGCTATCGTGGCCATTAGGATTAACAGTTTTTTCACTTTGTCCTCCAGTGTCTAAGTTTTAATCGAATGAATTTTGAGAAAATAGCATGGGTGTTGAAAGTCAGACAAGAAGATTGCAGTGCTATTTACATTTCTGCGGGAATGCACAGGCAGCTTCTGTAGAAATGTCAGTTTTAACTGAAAAGCGTTGAGAACGTAGATGTCGCAGAGAAACACAACATTAAAATCTGGCAGTCAAATGATTTAGCCAAGGTATTGAAAGCAAAAAGAAGCTTTACTTTCAATTTCCATCCGCCTCTGCATCTTTGTTAAAGGGGCACCGGTGTTGGCTGTGATCAAGTTTGATCATGCTGCCTTTTCTGCAAATATGAATTTCATAAGACTATCAAGTCGCTGTTAATAAAGTTTAAGGGAGGGGTGATCGTCGCGAATGAAGATATGGATGTATGACAATAATCAGGTGATAAGAATTATTATTGACTTCATAAGGAGTAATTATTTGTCCCGAGTTTATGAATGTTTTGAGCTTAATGTGAAGAATAAAAACGCAAAAGTTATGCAGAATATTTTTATAGGATATTGCCTAGAAAAATATACTTAACTATTTGAAATTACAAGTTAAAAGCATAATACACACACACTTATGGGGGTATAAGTACTTTATATGGCTTTTTTTCCTAAATATTGTATAAAAAAGACTTGAGTGCGTGCCTTTTAGATGATACTAGAGAAAACAATCTTGAGTACACTCGTCAACAAGGCACGCATTGAAGTGTCATCATCAACGGACTAAGGAGAAAAAAATATGAACTGGAAAAGCCTTTTAATGATTGGATTAATTCTCACAGCATTCACAGCCACCAGTGTTTTAGCAATCGATGGTGGTAATACCCGCAAAGGAAAACACCTGTACAAGAAAAACTGTAAAGTTTGCCACGATGCCGGTGGCGAAGGTGGTGAGTTGACCCCGATGACAAAAACTATGTCACAGTGGGATCGCTATTTCAAAAAGAAAACAGCAAAACACCCAGGTGATGTTTTTAAAAATCTGAAAAAGAAAGATCAAAAGGATATCAATCAGTTCCTGTATGACAACGCTGCAGATTCTGAGCACCCTGCAACTTGCGGTTAGAGAGTAAGAGTTACAGATACACCCACAGTTTTTTATAGGAGGAAAACTGCATGAGTCGATTCATTGTTTTACTGCTGGCAGTCCTGTTGACTTTGCCTGCTGCCACATCTTTCGCCGCTCCAACTATTGAGGAGCTGCAAAAGCAGATTGCCGATATTGCTGAGGAGCTTGAAGATCTGTCTGACCGGCTTGAGACGCCTGAACGTCACTCCGCTCTGGATCGGATCAGCTTTTCTGGAGATCTGCGGAATACTGCTGATTCTCTGCATTATCAGGATGTAACATTTAATCCGGGGATCAAAGTTGATTTTGATGATTTTGTTGCTAAGACCATGGGGGGAACTTTTGGCAATCCAGCTGATCCCACCTCACCTATTGCAAAAATGATGGCTCAATATCCAGATTTAGCGACCGCTTTCGGGATGGGAATGCTCTCAGGTGTTGGTCCTTTTGCGATGTCTGCTGGGCCAAAAACTTCAGATATTAATAATGATATCATGTATACAACCCGTCTCCGTTTGGGGATGAAAGCTGATATTGCCCGTAATATGAAATTTTCCGGGCGTCTGGCTATGTATAAAAACTGGGGTGATTCGACAACTTCAAAGGTTTTCGATTCATGGAATGCTTTTTCTATGGACGGAACCAATGGTGGTAATACTACCGGAGATTGGTTGCGTGTCGAACGGGCATTTTTTGATTGGACAAACATTGGTGGCAGTGATTTTTATCTTTCGATCGGGCGACGGCCATCGACCTATGGTCCCCCAACTAACTACCGTGAAAACGAGTTGCGCGGTGGTACCCCATCAGGGCATCTGGTTGACTTCAACTTTGATGGGTTGACCATTGGATATCACTTAAGTGAATTGACCGGTATTGAAGGTCAGACTATTCGTTTCTGCTATGGTCAAGGGTTTGAATCCGAATGGGGCAATGGCACCATGTTTAACGATGATATTACCACCAACTTGGAAGATACTCACCTGGGTGGTTTTAATATTGATCTTTTTAATGATGGGCAGACCTTTGTTCAGGCTACCTTGTTCCGGGCACAGGATGTTGTTGATGGTTTCAAGGGTGTCTTTGCTTTTCCTGCTCAATATGCAGCACTCTTTGCACCAACAATGAATGCTGATATGCAGAAATTTCCGAACATGAACTTTGAGGTTCGTTATACTCCAACGACTGTCATCGGGAATATTAATCTGGCAGCTCTTGGATTTAGCCGAGAAGAAGAAAATGGTTTTACCTGGTTTGGTTCTCTTGCCTGGACTCAGTTGGATCCGAATGGCAAGGCAGGCATGTTCGGTGGTATGGGAACAGATGCCGTCTATGAAGCACAACTCAATGTTGAGGGTACTGAAATCATCATGATGCCAGCCCGGGCTGAAGATGATGATACTCAGAATGGTTACGGCGTTTATGTCGGTATCCAGGTTCCAGCTCCCATGGGTAAGTTTGGTCTGGAGTACAACTACGGTTCCGAATACTGGACTCCGTTTACCCAAGCTCAGGATGACTTATTGGGTAGCAAGCTGGCCACTCGCGGTCATGTTGTTGAGGCTTACTATATCTTTGATATCAACCCACGTGCCTTCATCAAAATTGGTGGACTTTACTATGATTACGAGTATACCGGCAGTGGCTCTCCAGTTGGCAAGCCACTCGACATTGACGATGTAAAAGCTGGATCTGCCTATTCCCTGATGCCGGTTGTTGATACTGCATGGGATGCTTACGCCAAGGTCACCATGAAGTTCTAATTAGCACTGTTTTGAAAAATATACAGGGGAGAAATCATAGATTTCTCCCTTTTGTTCTCAACTAAACATCTAATAATACTGATATTTTAATTAACATAATGAAGGTGGATATGATGAAGAAAGTACTATTTTTGGTTGCAGGTATGTTGCTACTGAACATGACCGCCTATGCAGTCGACCACGGTAAGTTTATCGAGGGCTCATTTGCCGATGGCAGCGAAGTAACGAAAGCATGTTTGGAATGTCATGAGGATGAAGCTACTGATTTTATGAAAACTGCTCATTGGACTTGGGAACGTGAACAGATTGTTAATGGTGAAAAGCAAAAGCTTGGGAAGATCAATTCACTTAACAATTTTTGTACCACAACTTCAAGCAATCGGGTTCATTGTAGCGAGTGTCATGCTGGCTATGGTTGGTCTGATGAAAAATTTGATTTCACCGACAAGAGCAAAGTTGACTGCCTTATCTGTCATGATACCACCGGAACCTATCATAAAGATGGTGATAACTCAGGCTGGCCGGGTGAGCACGTAAAGTTGGCGGAAGTCGCTAAAAATGTTGGTCTGCCGGTTAGACAGAATTGTGGCTCTTGTCACTTTTTTGGTGGTGGTGGCGATGCGGTAAAACATGGAGATCTTGATTCCAGCCTCGACTATCCAGAAAAATCGATTGATGTTCATATGGATGCGGATGGCAATGATTTCCAATGTCAGACCTGTCACGAAACTGAAAATCATCAGATTCCAGGGGCCAATATGGCAACCACTCCTGATGGTTACAGTGCTTTTGGTTGTACAAAATGTCATGATCAGGCTCCGCATGAGGAATCGCGACTCAATGCCCATGCTGACCGGGTTGCTTGCCAGACCTGCCACATCCCTTACTTTGCTAAAGATATTCCAACCCAGATGGATTGGGATTGGTCTACGGCTGGTGGAAATGTAGTTCCTAATAGGAAAAATATCACATATCGTAAGACTGTTGGCACTCAGACCTGGGCAAAAATGGTTAAACCAACTTACGCCTGGTTCAATGGCACATCCGGCGTCTCCTTGGTGGGGGATAAAATTGATCCTTCAGTCGTAACCAATCTTACTTACCCCCTGGGTGATATTAATGATAAAATAGCTAAAATTCACCCCTTTAAGATTCATACTGGTAAACAAATTTATGATACTGAAAATAACTACTTTATCACCAATCATATTTACGGTGATGATGGTTTCTGGACAACCTTTGATTGGCAGCGTTCAGCAGAAATTGGCATGAAAACCAGTGGTCTGCCGTACAGTGGCAAATCTGGGTTTGCCCCTACGGCCATGTATTGGCGTCTTGATCATATGGTTGCCCCAAGTGAAGAAGCCTTGGGTTGTATGGATTGTCACGGTGATAATGGCCGGATGGACTGGAATGCTCTGGGTTACAAAGGTGATCCAATGGGTGGAAAGTAAAATCTGATTTTTAGATTAAAGTGAGATTTGAGCGGGGCAGAATTTATTTCTGTCCCGCTTTTTTTGGTTTAAGATTGAAAACCAAAGCTTGCCACCAAGACACTAAGACACCAAGAAAACCTTTTTTAACGGCGAGACGCCGAGATGGTGAGATCACAGAGGAAATCTGAAGCTCTTAATTTATGGTTTTTAAACCAAAAAAGAGGGTTTTGATTTTCTCTGCCTCTCTCCACCTCTCCGTTAAAGCTTTCGATTGTGATTTTCTTGGTGTCTTGGTGGCAAGCTTTGGTTTGAGTTTTGAATAATTGCAGGAATGATCATTCCCCGTAGTGAGTGCGGGGCCGATGGATGCAAACTGTTTTTTTTTCTTCATCGATGGAGTAGATGATTCGGTCCTGATAATTTAACCGCACGGAGTAAAACCCACTGAGATCACCAACCAGCTTTTTCCCATCATAGGGGCTCTCTGATATCTTGTTGACCAGGATATCTTTGAGTTTAGTTTTGAGTTGTGGTGAGAGCTTTGAGATGTCTTTAGCGGCTTTTTTTGTCAGGATCAGGGTGTAGGAATTCATTCTTCCGATCCAAAAACATCGTCAAACGAAACTGTGTCTTCGTTTTCCTGTTGCTGGATTGATTCTTGTAACCCCTCCCGAAACCCCGGAATAGACAAAAGCTGCAGCGTTTCCAGCATACTTTCATAGTCTTCCTCTGCAAGCATTACAACGTTTCCCTGCCGATGCTGAACACGATAAATGTCGTGAGTGTTACGGGTGTTTTTGATGATTTCAAAAAACTCTCGGCGGGCATCTGTGGCTGTTAATGTCGGCATGAGTGCCTCCTTTTGAGGTGTACTGATATATGTACATATTATGCCGTGGTGAGCTTTAAGTCAAGAATGCAGTATTGTTTTGTCACCAAGGCCCCAAGCAACCCTTTTCTTAACGGAGAGACGCCGAGATGGAGAGATCACAGAGGAAATCTGAAGCCCTTAATTTATGGTTTTGAAACCAAAAAAGAGGGTTTTGATTTTCTCCGCCTCTCTCCGCCTCTCCGTTAAAATTTTAATTGTGTTTTTCTTGGTGTCTTGGAGCCTTGGTTGCTATCTTTATGTTTAAGATTTCCTCAGCCCAATAAAAAAGCCCGGCTGTTTCCAGCCGGGCCAAAGAACATTTCAAAGATTTAATTGAAAACTAGAAGTTGTAACCGATTCCTACATAACCGTAGTAAGCAGTTCCATCTTCATCACCGTAAACAAATTCTTCATCTGACTCGAAGATGTCATAAGTGAAAGAAGCTTTTGTGTAGAAAGCTTCGGTGAAGTTGTAGGTGCCACCCACAGTAATCTGATACTGCTCGTAAGAGAGATCAGAGTACTCGTCCATCTCGCTGTTTTGCGCCTCAGTATCATAGTTGGTGTCTAGAGTTCCATCTCCAACAACACTGGTTGCGCCGACGAAATCAAGTGACGGACGATCAGCGAAGTCCCAATTCCAACTGTCTTCAGCTTTGTTATAAGTAAATCCAGCATTTAACATGAGTTGTTCTGTCGCCTGGATATTAACGTTCAGGGACAAGGTATTAACGGTTGATTCGTATTCAGCAACTGTGCAGTACGACCCAAACTGGGTCGATTGAACCATGTTCGCTCAGCCATGGTACCAGCCGACACACATCCGGTTTTCTGTATCCTGCTTATTGAAGGTGTAGGCCATGGTTAAGTTTACATTACTGCTTGGGGCATAGTAGAAAGAGATGCCGGGAACATAAGTATCCTGTTTATAATCGACATCATCGTTTTCTTCCATGCGCACCCGGGCAAACACGGTTGCCGCCATATTGGCAGACGGTGTCCAGGTTGCAGAGGCTTTCGCTTCGTGAACTGCGTCAGGTGCCACGCTTGATTCCAGTTCACGACCCGGATAGACGCTGTTCCAATAATAAACAGCACCCGATGGCGGATTGCCGTCAACAAATTGTGCATCGGCTTTTAAGAACCAGGCCAAACCAGGATACAGGGGATCGGTTGCTCCCGTCACTTGGGCGATGCCAACATGGGCACCAGAGAAAGGATCGTCAATGTCCTGATACTTGTAGCTGAAACGTCCAGCAAGTTGCTTACTCAAGCGTGACTTGACTGCAACTTTAAAGGTGTGGGTTTCTGTCTCACCCAGCTCTGCTTCGACCCGCTCAATTTCTTCATACTCGTAGCCGAGACGCAGAGTCGTTCCTTTGGCCAGACGATAAACACCATCAATACCGAATTCCGTTACGTCGCGGCTTTCAGCAGATTCCCGGTGCTGTGGATTGTCATAGGGATGCATATTTATGCTGGTGGCAGCATCACGCTGTGTAAATTCAGCGTGATAGTCGGGACCTTCGATCTCATAGGTGCCACCGCGAAGGGAGAGCCGTAGCCCGCCGATTTTGGTTGCCCCTTTGACGAAGAAGGACTCGAATTCAGTGGTTAAAGTGTCAGTATCCAAAGTGTAGGTACCGGCTTCGCCAGCTTTGTCTGACTCAACTTCAGAATTCACATAAGCAGCAGAAAGAGACGATCCACTGTTAATATCGTAACGTGCCTTAAGCATGTGAGTCTCTTTTTCCGAGTCGGGAGTGACTTTGTAAGCTTGTGATCCAGAATAGAGCAGTTGATGATCGTCAGCAACTCCCGCACGAACGGCATCGGTCGTGAGGTAATTGTAGGTCGGAGCATCCGCATCTTCGGTGAAATCACGAGTCAAATACTCATATTCGATAGTGAATTTGCCGAATTTTCCAGTTGCACCAATGGTGAAATCTTCGGTGCGCTCATCAATATCTTTACCGTTAGCTTGAACGTGACACTGGCTACATTTGCTGGCAGTCGTTGCCTGCTCAAGCCCTTCACGGGTTTCGATGCGCATCCCGGCATGGAAGGTAATGTTTGGTAGCGCGGGGATGGTCAGGCTGGTTTCAGCTTCAGTTTCACGACGGGTAACAATGTAGTCGTTAGACATTTCTTGAGCGTAGCGCTCGTTGGCTACTGCAGGGGTATCGACACCGATTTGACCGAGTGTCAGGTCTGTAGTCACTCGTGGTTGACCGCCGGCAATGTCGCCAGTCATTGTTGCCCCGAGGTGCTCGAGATTGTCATGATCTTTCCAGTGTTCCAGAACCTGATGATCAAAGCCAAATTTAAAAATTCGTTTGGCGTCGAATTCAAGGTTGAATTCCTGATCACGTGGTCCCATGATATCAGCTCCAAGACCAAAACGGGAGCCTTCGCTGATTGATTCCAGAGACAGGCTTGGTGCAAAACTGAAGCCTTCCTCTGATCTGGTATTCACATATTCGTTGACGCGTGCAGGACTGTCATCGGTATCCATGCCCGAAACGCCGATTTCCACATGGCCGCTGGTCATTGTTTCTCCAGCAATTGCCAGGGTGGTGGTCGTCATTAAGGTCAGGATGGACAGCAATGCAAGCAGCCATAAATGGCGTTGCTTCATTTTAACCTCCTAAAGTTAACGGGTCAGGCCGCCACCGCCGAGCGGTTGAGACGGGAAGTCACTGCCGTGAACGACTGCATGGCAGGTCGTACACTTGGTACCAAATGACATCTGAAAACCTTCAGTTCCGTGGGGATTAGCCGCAGTAGTCAGATCTGGATCTGATGTGATTCCAGCTCTGGTATTGAAAGTTCCGGTGTCTGGATCAAATCCTTTACGCAGTAGATGGAAGTGACCTTCATGGCACTGCAGACACAAGAATGGCTCATTTTGCACCAACAGATTGTTGGCAACCGAACCATGCGGATCGTGGCAGATCGTACAGTCGTCTTCAACAGGGGCGTGACCGAATACAAATGGACCCTGATAGCGTGAATGGCAATCGAGACACAGATCGTTAGTGCGCTCGTGGGTATTCAACTCACCGTGTGGATTGTGACAATCACCGCAGCTCATCTTGCCTTCTTTGATCGGGTGATGAGATGGGAAGTTGGACTTTGCCTGCATTTCCTGGTGACAGGAATAGCAAAGCTCAGGATCTTCTTGCTTGAGGCTGGCTTTAAGAGGGTTTTCAGCGTGCATGCTGTGGCAGTCAGTACAGCTGAGATCAGCTAATGCGTGCTCGCTGTGAGTCCAGTCCATCAGGCTACCGTCAGTATGACATTTGGAGCAGATGGCACCGACTTCTTCGGCGGAGAGTTCTGCCGGGCGGAGAATTAAATCGGTATCTCCTTCGGCATCAACGTGCAGGCTACCAGGACCGTGGCAGGATTCGCAGCCTTTTTCTGCACCCATCATTTCAAAGTCTGCAAGGCGACCATGAATGGTGTGGGCAAAGCCTTCACCACCGGTGCTGGTGGGAAAATCTTCGCCGGCCATGTCGTCATGGCATTCGAGACAGGTATCCTGTCCCACATAGCTGGCACCTTCAATCTGCGGCATGCTGAGCATTTTCTCTCTGATTGCGCCCGTGGCACATGCGGCCAGGAACATCACCAGGAGAAGTACACTCACCAGTCTGCCGGTTTTAGTGCCGGTTGACTTGAATAACATGTTACCTCCTTTAGGTTCTCAAAATGAGAGTTAAACAACTTTCTTTCTTTTAACTCAGACAGACTTAATCCGGTGGCTGTAAAACCCTCCTTTCTTCCCGGAAATATAAGGAAAACTGTATGTATGGTAATTTTTCACATTCCGTAGATTACACGTTATTAGAATTCTCTTGAAGCAAATACTTTTAATAGGTATATTAGGGTTGGTAATAAGCTAAATTCTTAATATTCAGATACTTATATCCATTTTTTCTCATAAGTAGTAGTAATATTCTTAAACCTTGATATTTAGATGCTTGTATGGATACCCGATATTTTAAAACTCTTGTTACAGTAGTAGAGACAGGCAGTTTCTCCAATGCTGCCAGAAGTCTGCATTTGACCCAATCGGCTATATCGCAACGGATCAAATTTCTTGAGGATGCTTTTGGCCACTCTCTTTTTGATCGATCCGGGATCTCCTTACTGCTGACTTCTGCTGGTGAAGTTGTTCTGGAAAGTTCGCGACGCATTATTGGTATAGAGGACTCGTTGTTGGGGAAGTTGAAGCAGGTCAACGGAAGACAGAAGGTTTCCCTTTGCTGCACCCCGACTTTTGGTACTGTTTACCTGTCGGGGGTTCTCAACCGATTTATGCTTGAAAGCGGTGGTGCACCAACTGATCTGAATTTCTTACTCCATAATCCAGATGAGGCGCTGGAGGGCATTTTAAATAAAGATTTTGATATCTCCATTGTTGAACATTGCCCCAATGCTGATTTAAGTATGTTTCAGACTTATTCCTTACCACAGGATGATCTGGTTTTTGTTTCATCACCCAAGTTGGATTTATCCTCTGCTGAACACGATATTGAATCGCTATTCGGATTTTCTTTATTTGTTCGGGAAGGGGGGTGCAGTTCCCGTCAATTGTTAACTCGGGGGTTGGAAGAGCAGGGTAAAAGTCTGGATAATTTTGCTGCAGTTGTCACTTCTGATGATTTACGCTTGACCCGGCAGTCAATTCTTGCCGGCGGTGGAATCTCTTTTATGTCAAAAAGTCTGGTTTGTGAATATTTAGAAACCGGCCAGATGATAGAACATTATGTCAAAGGTTTCCCCCATAACAGGCAGCGTAAAGTTGTGATGGAGAAAGGGCGGGAGAACGAAAAACTGTTGTGTGATTTGGCCCGGTGTATTTTCAACGTGATGGATGTTCCTTCGCCACTCTAGAAGCAGGTTTTTAGGCTGAAGGTGGTTAGCCTATTAGGTTGAAAACCTAAACCCCTTCAGCCTTGTTTTGCTACCGTCCGCTTTTTTCCAACAGCACTACAGTCTCAATGTGGGCGGTCTGTGGGAACATGTCGACGGGTTGCAGTTGTTTGATCTGGTAACCATTGTCGGTTAGAATTTTTAGATCATGTGCAAGCGTGTCAGGATCGCAGGAAACGTAAATAATCTGTTTTGGCCTCAGTTGATACAGAGTTTGTAATAAGTCGTCAGAGCACCCTTTACGGGGCGGGTTGACCGTGACCAGCGAGGGGACTTTGTTCCCTGAAAGTTTTTGCAATTCTTCTGCTGCATCCCCGGCAAAAAAGCGACAGTTGTGCAAATCATTTAATCTGCTATTTTCCGCCGCATTACGCACCGCCTCGTCAACTGATTCAATCCCTGTAACATATTTGGCATCTTTGGCCAGATGGAGTGCAATGCCACCAATCCCACAGTAAAGGTCGATTGCTGTGTCCTGCTTACTTAAGTTGGCCCACTCACGAACCAGGGCGTAAATTCGGGTAGCCTGGACGGCATTGATCTGAAAAAAGGCTTCAGGGGCAATCCGTAAGCGGATATCTCCAATCCTCTCGATCAAATCAGGCAGCCCTTGCAGTTTCAGTGTTCTCTCACCCAGAATTACGTTTCCAGATGAGCTGTTGATATTTTGATGGACACCAATAACTTCCGGAACTTTTCGCATCAGAGCTTTTGCCAGCTTGGGCAGTTGTTGCAAATCCCGAAAGTTACTGACGAATGTCACTAGAGCTTTACCGCTGGAGGGGCTGACGCGAATCAACAGATGGCGCAGCAGGCCGCGTTGGTGATGGGAATTGTAGACAGAAATTCTCTGTCGCTGGACTTCATCGCGCACCACGGTTGCAATTTTATTGATCAGCGGATGATGAACCGGGCATTCTGGGCAATCAATCACCTCGTGACTGCCCCGTTTATAAAGTCCAATCGAGACTTTTTCCCGCTTGCGAGAGAATACCAGTTTTGCGCTGGCGCGGTAGCCAAATGGAGGATCAGAGGGTAATACTGGGGGAACCTGCACCGCTTCCAGCAATCCATGTTGTGCTAGTGCTGTGGCAACCCGTTGTTGTTTAAATAACAACTGATCGGCATATTTCATATTGATCAGTGGGCAGCCCAGGCAATCACGCTCCACCTTGCAGGCAATATTCGTTGTGCGTTGTGGTGAATTGCGTAGGACACGACGCAGATGTGTAAAAATATGGGTGCGCCCGACATGCTCCACTTCAGCAATAACTGTTTCCCCTGGGAAAGCACCCTGAACCACGGCAATTTTATTTTCATATGGAGCCAAACCGATACCATCATTATCAAGAGCATCGATGGTTAATTTAATTGTGTCTGTCTGAGCTCGCTTGGCGGTAGATTTGTTTTTTGCTGTTTTTTTCATATTTGTTTTTCTTTAGAGTTTATATTATAAAATGACGGGAAGGCAGACTACTCTGAGTTCTACCTTACTGTCAAACTTCCCTAGGAGTCTTAAACTCCTAGGGTTGCTTGCTGTTGTCAATTTAGATAAACTGCGCCGCAGAGAAAACCTTTAAACCAAATGATAGCCACCAAGACACCAAGAGCACCAATAAAATCATTTTTTTAACGGAGAGGCGGAGAGAGGGAGAGAAGATCAAAAATACAATCTTCTTTTTTGTTTTAACGTCTTGAAATCTTATCATTTTTCTCTCCAACTCCCCATCTTTGTGTTTCTCTGTTGAAGTTTTTGATTGCGATTTTCTTGGAGACTTGGTGTCTTGGTGGCAACGATTGGGGGTTTGAATTTTATCGAAGAAAGAGGAGACAGAATTGCGCCATAAAACCCGGAAAATCAAGCTTGGCGATCTTGCAATCGGCGGCGACGCTCCCGTTAGTGTTCAGTCGATGTGCAATACCGATACCTGTGATGTTGCATCGACGTTGAGACAGATAGAAGCATTGCAGGAAGTAAAGTGTGAGGTCATTCGCTGTGCTGTCCCAGATCAAGCTGCGGCTGAGGCGCTTGGAGCTATTAAGAAAGGCTGTCAGATTCCACTGATAGCCGATATTCATTTTGATTATCAACTGGCGTTAACTTCGGTTCAACAAGGGGTCGATGGCTTGCGCTTGAATCCCGGTAATATTGGTGAGCGTTGGAAAATTGAAGAGGTGGTCAAAGCCTGTGCTGAGCGGCAGGTGCCGATCCGTATCGGGGTCAATGCCGGCTCGTTGGAAAGAGAGTTGTTACAAAAGTATGGTCATCCGACCGCTGGGGCGATGGTTGAGAGTGCAATGGGGCATATCCGCATTCTTGAGGATTTGCATTATCGGAATATCAAGGTGAGCTTGAAAGCATCAGACATTGCCAGAACGGTTGAAGCGTACCGACTACTGGCAGGACAGGTCGATTACCCTCTGCATATCGGGATTACTGAAGCTGGAACCACCTGGAGCGGCACGATCAAGAGTGCCATTGGCTTGGGTGCACTCCTTTATGACGGAATCGGCGATACCTTACGGGTTTCGTTGACCGGGGATCCGGTGGAAGAAGTTCGGGTTGGATGGGAAATCCTGAAAAGTTTGCGCTTGCGGGAAAAGGGGCCAATCTTTGTCAGCTGCCCAACTTGTGGACGCTGCCAGATTGAATTGATTGAAATCGCCGAAGAGGTCGAAGAGCGGCTGGCTGATTTTCCTCAACCGTTGACAATTGCTGTGATGGGTTGTGTGGTCAACGGTCCTGGTGAGGCACGTGAGGCTGATTTAGGAATTGCTGGAGGAGTAGGGCAGGGAATTCTATTCCGCCATGGCGAGGTTGTACGCAAAGTCGCGCAAAATAAATTGGCTGATGCTCTAGTTGAAGAGGCCTGGAAGATGGTTGAGCAACAACAAGAGCTGGAATGAAAACCTTACCATGGAGATAACTCTGCTTGAACCATTTTTTGCCGGTTCACATGCTTCCTGGGCACAAGAATATGCAAAGCGGAGTCGGCATCAGGTAACTATCCTCGGTTTAAAAGGGCACCATTGGAAATGGCGGATGCATGGCGGAGCAGTCACTCTGGCACGTGAGTTTCTGGCTGCAGATTACCGTCCTGACCTACTGCTTGCAACCGACATGCTCGATCTGACCACTTTTCTTGCCCTGACCCGTCATGTTACGGCTGAAATTCCTACTGCGATCTATTTTCACGAAAACCAGCTGACCTATCCCTGGTCACCGAAGGATAGCGATCCCAAGCAGCAACGAGACGCTCATTATGGTTTCATCAACTATGCGTCCGCTTTGGCGGCTGATGCGGTGCTGTTTAATTCTGACTATCATCGCCAATCTTTTTTGCAGGAATTACCCAAATTCCTGAAATCATTTCCCGACCATAATGAAGTAGAAACAGTTAAGCAGATCAGGGACAAAGTTCTACTCTTGTCCCTGGGTCTTGATTTGAAAAAGTTTGACGAATATCGTCCCAAGGCTCAAAAAGAAGTTGTTCAACCACCATTGATTCTCTGGAATCATCGCTGGGAGTATGACAAAAATCCCGATGAGTTTTTTCAGGCTCTCTACGCTTTGCAGGAACAAAATATCGATTTTGAAGTTGCCATATTGGGTGAATCCTATCGTGAAATACCGAAAATATTTGCGGAAGCAAAAGTAAAGCTAGCTGACCGGATTGTCCACTGGGGATATGTGGAAAAATTCTCTGATTATGCTGACTGGCTGTGGCGGGCTGATATTCTTCCCGTTACTTCGATCCATGATTTTTTTGGTGTTAGCGTAGTACAGGCGATTCACTGTAACTGCCTTCCGCTGTTACCAAAGCGGCTTGCATATCCTGAACATATAGTGACTGATTATCGTGATCGTTGTCTCTATACTGATTTTGATGATCTGGTTATACGGCTCAAGGGGGCTTGCCTGAGTAATAAGTCTCTGCATCAAGAGAAGCTGCGAGCACTGGTTGGTCATTACGATTGGGAAAATATGGTAAGGGTTTATGATAATTTTCTGGCAACGATTAAATAGCTTCCATTTCGCAAGAGCTTGCTTTTCTAGAAAAATCAGGTTAATTTTCACCACTTATCAATTACCCTTAACTATGTCAAACGAACAGGAAATTTTTTATGCGTTACTCCCAATACTTTCTGCCGACTCTCAAAGAAACTCCTGCCGATGCTGAAGTCGTTAGTCATCAGCTGATGATGCGAGCCGGAATGATCCGTAAGGTTGCCGCCGGTATCTATAGCTATCTCCCCTTTGGTTTGCGTTCGCTGCGTAAGATGGAACAGATCATCCGTGAAGAGATGAACCGAGCCGGTGCGATAGAATGCCTGATGCCGATGGCGAATCCTGCAGAGCTGTGGCAGGAATCGGGTCGCTGGGAGAAGTATGGTAAGGAACTGTTGCGCTTCAAAGATCGCAAATCTGCCGATTTCTGTATGGGACCAACCCACGAAGAGGTGATTACCGATATCGTCCGTAATACGGTCAACTCTTATAAACAATTGCCGTTGAATCTCTATCAAATTCAGACCAAGTTTCGCGATGAGATCCGCCCCCGTTTCGGGCTGATGAGAGGCCGGGAATTTGTGATGAAAGATGCTTATTCTTTCGATATGGATGATGCTGGTGCTGATAGTTCTTACGCTAAAATGTATCAGGCTTATCGAAATATTTTTAACCGCTGCGGGCTTAACTTTCGTTCTGTAGAAGCGGACAGTGGCGCTATCGGGGGCAATTTTTCCCATGAGTTTATGGTATTAGCTGAATCTGGCGAGGATGGAATCGTCTCTTGTGACAACTGTGAGTATGCCGCCAATGTGGAGAAGGCTGAGCTGATCTATCGTGATATAGAAACTCCAGCGGCCACGCAGGAACTGCAAAAGGTGGATACCCCGGGGCAGAAAACCATTGAAGAGGTTGCAGCATTCCTCCAAATAGGACCCCAACAGTTGGTGAAAACTTTGATTGTTCAGACCTCAGACGATGAAGTGCTGGCGGTTCTGTTGCGCGGCGACCGAGAGTTGAACACAATTAAACTTGCTAATTTACTTGATGTTGATTGGGTTTTGATGGCAGAGGACGACGTCGTCAAACAGGCGACCGGAGCGCCTACCGGGTTTGCCGGGCCGATCGGGTTGAAAATTCGTGTGCTTGCTGATGCTGAAATTAAGGGAATGGCTGATTTTGTCGTTGGCGGCAATGCGGTCGATGTCCATTTTATCGGTGCAAACCAAGTCCGTGACTTTGCGATCAGCCAGTTTGCTGACCTTCGCCAGGCCGTAGCAGGAGACCCCTGCCCCCGTTGTGAAAAGGGGAAATTTGAAAGCTGGCGCGGGATTGAAGTCGGTCATATTTTTAAGCTGGGAATCAAGTATTCTGAAGCCATGAATGCTACGGTGCTGGATGCTGATGGAAAATCTCGCCCTCTGGTTATGGGATGTTATGGGATTGGCGCAGGCCGTACTGTAGCTGCGGCGATTGAACAGAATCATGATGAGAATGGCATGATCTTGCCGATGCCACTGGCTCCCTTCCAGGTTCTGGTAACGATGTTGAATCCTAAAGATGACCAGGTCCGTGAGGCTGCAGAAAAAATCTATCAGCAACTGCTTGCTGCAAATATTGAAGTATTGCTCGACGATCGTGATGAACGCCCTGGAATTAAATTCAAGGATGCTGATCTGATTGGAATTCCGTTACGGGTGACAGTTGGTGCCCGCAATTTAAAAGAGGACAACGTTGAGTTGAAAGAGAGAAAGAGCGGCACCGTGTCGATGTTTTCAACTGATGATATTGTTCAACAGTTACAACAGCTGGTTGCTGAGGCTCTGGCATTTGAGCTGGAAAGCTGATTTTCCGACCAATCCTTCTCCCTGATAGAGAAGGTGGCCGTAGGCCGGATGAGGGGGAAGTCTGTCACAATACCCCCTCACCCTGACCCTCTCCCTCAGGGAGAGGGGACTATTTGAAGCATAACAGAAAATTTATACTGATCAGAAACTATGACCACACTCAAAATCAACAACAATGGTTCGCTGAAGTTGCCCGCGGATATATATCGCCCGTTAGGGGGACAGCCTCTTACGGTTATTTCTTCCTCTTCGGTGCACTTGCTGCTGGGACGTCCTGAAGCGGAAGGACCGGTGTTGATTTCAGGAGTTCTGGAAGAAGGAGCTATTACTGATCTTCTCTCCTACTTTAATATGTTTCGTAAAACCGGTATTTTGCATATCGAATTGGATGGTGGCCTGAAATCGCTCTATTTTCAGGAGGGAGAGATCGTCTTTGCGACCAGCTCTTTTGCCTGTGAAGACTTGGGAGAAGTGCTGTTTTCTCTCGGGAAAATTGAGCAGGACGCATTGCGAAAGTTACGTGCGCTGGTCAGTAAAAGTACCCCCCTGGGGAAATTGTTGGTTGAGAGTGGTGTTGTCGCCCCAAAGGATCTCTGGCTGGCAGCTCGTAGTCAGGTTGAGCATATTATCTATACCCTTTTTTCTGCCAATTCTGGTGGGTTCTACTTTCAATCTATGCCGATCGAACAGGAACAGATTTTACGCCTGTCGATGAGCACTCAGAATATCATCATGGAAGGGTTGCGCAGGCTTGATGAAAGAGCCTTGTTTATGCGCAAAATTATCTCTCTCGACTATTTCCCCCTGGAGACTGGCAAAGATGCTACGGATCTAACGCAGGCTGAAGCACGGTTGATGAACGTGGCCCAGGCCGGGCAGCAGACGGCACGGGATCTGTTTCGAAAAATTGGATTGCGTGAATTTGATGGGATGCGGATTTTATTTGGTCTGATAGAAAAACGGCTGATCCGTATGGAGGATACCCCGACATCTAAGATTGAAGGGGTCCCGGGGCAGATATTGGCGGCCTACAATAGCCTTTTTAAAGTTATTTTTGCACGGGTGATCAAGGTTCGCCCACAGTTTCCTCAGGAGGTAGCTCAATCGCTGCGTGATTTGCCACAGCCCTATTCGTTTGTATTACGAGATGTGGAACTGCAGGATGACGGCACTCTTGATGGTCACCGAATCGTCACAAACCTGGTTGGTTTGGAGGAGGGGGATAAGAAAAAATTGCTGGCTGATTCCCTCTGCGAGGTTGCTTTTACCGAAACAATGGCGTTGCGTCGTGATCTGGATGCTGAACAGGCTAGACCATTGATTGCCCGGGTTCAGGAAGTCACGACCAAAATTCGGGATATGATCGGGAGAAACGAATGAAACAAGACGCTAGAGAGCGATTAATTTTTGCTTTGGATGTTGATGATTTTTCTACAGCAGAAAAATGGGTCGAGACACTGCAGGGAAATGTTGGGCTGTTCAAGGTCGGAAAGCAGCTGTTTACCCGTTGTGGTCCTGAAGTTGTCAAGATGGTGCAGGATCATGGTGGCGAGGTTTTTCTTGATCTGAAATATCATGATATCCCGAATACTGTGGCCAAAGCGGCAGTTGAGGCCTGTAAACTGGGGGTGAAAATTTTTAATGTCCATGCTCTGGGGGGGGCAGAAATGATGCGTAAAACAGTGCAGGAGGTTGATGCTTACTGCGCTGTTGCTGGCGTTGATCGACCGATGATGCTGGCTGTGACGATTCTCACTTCAGCGACAGAAGAAACTTTACGTGAAATTGGAATCGATCGATCGGTTGCCGAGATGGTGCCCCGTCTGGCCAAGCTGGCTCAGGATGCTGGATTTGATGGAGTGGTGGCTTCACCAAAGGAGGTCACTCTGATCCGTGCTGCTTGTGGTGATGATTTTGCCATTGTTACCCCAGGTGTCCGCCCGACTTTTGCCGCTCTGGATGATCAAAAGCGGGTTACGACTCCGGCAGAGGCGATTGCTGCAGGAGCTACGGCTCTGGTGATTGGGCGCCCCATCTCCGCTGCCAGTGACCCTTTAGACGCTGCTGGTAAAATTTTGCGTGAAATTGAGGATGCACTGGTAAACTGATGGCCGACTATCTTTACGGGATCAACCCGATCCGTGAGGCATTTCAAGGTGCTGGACGTAAGCCCCTTGAATTGCTGGTTATCAGTGGTGAACGAAATGATCGCCTTGACGATCTGGTTTCTCAGGCAAAACAGCAAAGTTTGAAAATCAATTATTTTGAGCGCCGTGAACTTGATCGGTTGGCGGGTCATAGTCACCACCAAGGTGTTCTGTTGGCACTGACCCCTTTTAACTATGCGGATTTTACCGGTCTGCTACGAGGCTGGCGTACCAGCGGAGAAGTTGCGTTCTTTCTTCTTCTCGATGGTATTACCGATCCGCATAACTTTGGTGCAATCCTTCGTAGTGCTGAGGTTGCCGGTTGTCGGGCTGTCATCGTAGCCAAGGATCGTTCTTGTCCCGTCACTTCTGTGGTCGAAAAAACTGCTGCTGGAGCTCTTTCCCATTTAGCGCTGTGTCAGGTAACTAATCTTTCGCGCGCTATTGATGAACTTAAGAGTGTGGGAATCTGGTGCTATGGGTTGGCTGGTGATGGGGAAGCCCAAGATCTTTTTGCAACTGATTTAACCGGAAATTTAGCTCTGGTTGTTGGCAGTGAAGGCAAGGGATTACGACCGAATATCCGCAATCACTGTGATGCCTTGTTGGCAATTCCTATGGTGGGGCAAGTTAATTCGTTGAATGCTTCGGTTGCTACTGGAATTGCTCTGTTTGAAGTTGTCAGGCAGAATAAACAGAAATGATGGCGTCGCAAAAAGTTCGCCCCACGGTGTTGCAGCAGTTTTTCAAGACCTTGACATACCACATGTATGCCTTCGCCCTTGAAAAACCACTACGCCTTGTGGGACGGAATTTTTGCTTAGCCAGCCGATTCATTTTTGCGAGTGCATCAGCAAATAGCATAGGATGTTTTCTGCGCAAAATAGGGAATAGATTATTATGAACTTACTTAAAATAATTCTTCAGCAGGAAGTTTATCCAGCGCTTGGTTGTACTGAGCCAACTGCTGTCGCTTATGCTGCCAGTATTGCGGCGCAGGAACTGTCTGGCTCTCTGGAACAAATTGCCATCAGTGTTGATTCCGGTGTCTACAAGAATGGCTTGGCTGTTACGGTACCGAATACTAATGGTGAAAGAGGCAATCTGATTGCTGGAGTCCTAGGAGCTTTGATCCGGAAACCGGAACTTAAGATGCAAATTCTGGATGGCGGTTCTGCGGAACTGATCGATCGGGCGAAAAAGTTAATCCTGGGCAAAAAGGCGACCATTACCTGCGATACTGAAAAGCATGGTCTCCACATTGAAGTTACAGTTTCAGATGGTGTTTCCACGGTTAAAGCCACTTTAGTCGATAATCATACGAACCTGGTTTTGCTTGAAAAAGATGGAGAAGTTCTTTTTAGCGCTGACCCGGCTGATGAAACGCTGCAGAAGTTTGACTACAAGAGCGTTCTTAAAGATATGCATATTGCTGATCTGGTTGATTTGGCTGAGCAACTGGATGAAGAGGATTACGCTTATCTCCTGGAAGGCGTCCGTTATAATCAGGCAATTTCGACAAAAGGGTTAGAGATAAAAAAAGTTGGTTATTATCTTGCCGATCTCAAGGAGAAGGGTTATCTCCAGGATGATGTTTTCTCATCGACCAAAATTCTAGCCGCAGCTGCGGCAGATGGTCGAATGGATGGACTCAATATGCCGGTTATGTCGAGCGGCGGCAGTGGCAATCAGGGGATTGTTGCGATTCTTGTCCCCTACAATGTGGGCCTCTGCTTTGATGTCGATGAGCGTAAGATTGTTGAAAGTATCGCATTATCTCATCTGGTCAACAGCTACATTAAATGTTTCACGGGCAGCTTGTCTCCCATCTGTGGTTGCTCCATTGCTGCAGGAGTTGGTGCTGCCGTTGCCATTGTCTACCAGCAAGCGGGTAAAAATATCGATCAAATGACCCTGGCAGTCAATAATCTGATCAGTGACCTGGGTGGTATGTTGTGTGATGGAGCGAAGGGGGGCTGTGCTTTAAAGGTGGTCAGTTCGACCGACTCGGCCATTCGCTCTGCCTACATGGCTTTGAACAATCACGGGATCACCTCTGTCGAAGGTTTTGTCGGCCGGACCGCTGAGGAAACGATTCAAAACCTTAGTCGTATTAGTGAGGTAGGGATGGCTGGGGTCGATGCGACAATGATTCAGATTATGCTGGAAAAAAACAGTTGATTTTTCTCTTGCATTCCGGTTTTTCTTGGGTTATAAGTCCCGTCTTGTGCTGGCGTAGCTCAATTGGCAGAGCACCTCACTTGTAATGAGGATGTTGGGGGTTCAATTCCTCTCGCCAGCTCCAGCTCAAACAGGCAGCTTGTACGGCTTGAAAATATAGAATAAGGAAATCCCCTGGAGGGGTTCCCGAGTG
The DNA here is from genome assembly GCA_029933365.1 of Desulfuromusa sp. Next base: position 39,103 of record JAOZOH010000011.1, read on the forward strand.
GCCAAAGGGATCAGACTGTAAATCTGACGGTGAAACCTTCGGAGGTTCGAATCCTCCCCCCTCCACCATTAACGACTTGCCGGACAAAGCCCGGTTGCTGTGCGCCAGGAGGCTGTTGAGCCGAAGGTACTGGGGCAGAGCCGCGTGGAAGTCCTTGTCCGCAAAAAAAGTAAATATCGGTAGGTTTTGGCGGGAGTAGCTCAGCTGGCTAGAGCATCAGCCTTCCAAGCTGAGGG
>JAOZOH010000215.1 GCA_029933365.1 Desulfuromusa sp.
ATAGATCCGCAGTTAATCAATTCACACGCTCCAGGATTCAGGCAGGATGGTTCTCAGTCGGAGATTGAGGCCTGCCGGAGTAGATCGGGGCGGAGGAACTAAACCAGTTTAAGGAGAAATAAAAATGGCACAAATCACCATGAAACAAATGCTTGAAGCCGGCGTCCATTTTGGTCATCAGACCAAACGTTGGAACCCGAAAATGAAGCCCTACATCTTTGGGGCACGTAACGGTATCTACATTGTTGATCTGCAGAAAACCGTACGCTATTTCAAAACTGCTTATCAGTTTATTCAGGATACTGTTGCTCAGGGCGATAAGGTTCTGTTTGTCGGCACCAAGAAGCAAGCGCAGGATGCGATCAAAGAAGAATCTCTGGGTGCGGATCAGTATTTTGTCAATAATCGCTGGTTGGGTGGGATGTTGACCAACTTCTCAACGATTAAAGCCAGTATTGATCGTTTGAAAAAGATTGAAGCGATGGTGGCTGACGGGACTATCGAGCAGTACACTAAAAAGGAGGCGCTGCAGCTTGAACGACAACGTGAAAAGCTGGAGAAAAACCTTGGCGGAATTAAACATATGACCAAACTGCCTGGTGCCATTTTTATCATTGACCCCAAAAAGGAAGCAATTGCGGTTCAGGAAGCAAATAAGCTTGGGATCCCTGTAGTGGCCGTGGTTGATACCAACTGTGATCCGGATAATATTGACTATATCATCCCGGGTAATGATGATGCGATTCGCGCCATTCGTCTGTTTGCATCGAAGATGGCAGAAGCTTGTGTCGAGGGGGATCAGCGGCGGAAGGAGAAGAAGCAGACTGCAGCTGAAGGCAAAGATGAGCCTGTTGTAGAAGTTGTGACAGCTCCAACTGCGGCACCTGCACCTGCACCGAAAGAGGAAGCTGTTCCTGAAGTTGCGGTGGCCGAAGAAAAACCTGCCGTGGAAATAAAAGAACCTGTAGTGGAAACAAAAGAACCTGTAGTGGAAACGGAAAAACCTGCAGCCGAATAAATAGATATTTTTAAAATCAATGCACAGGCCTGCGGCCGGGCTTAGGCTCGGCCTTTGGTTTAACTAGACAAATATCGCGGGAAGTATCTCGCCATAGAAAATATGGAGGAAAGATCGTGAGTATTACAGCAGCAATGGTCTCCGAGTTGCGTAAAAAAACCGGAGCAGGAATGATGGATTGTAAAAAAGCTTTGACGGAAACTGCTGGAAACATGGATGAGGCAGTTGATTTTCTACGTAAAAAAGGTCTTTCTGCAGCCGCCAAAAAATCTGGGCGGGTTGCCTCAGAGGGTGCTGTAGCGGCAGATTCCAATGGCTCTGTAGGGGCCATGATTGAATTGAATGCGGAGACCGATTTTGTCGCTAAAAATGAAGCTTTTCAAGCTTTTGTGGCTGGAGTAAAAGATGTGGTTCTCGCTAATGATGTTGCTGATATAGAAGCTCTTCAGGCGATTGATTATCCTGGAACTGGCCGTACAGTCGCTGCAGAACTGACCCACCAGATTGCTACGATTGGTGAAAACATGGGGATCCGGCGATTTGCACGTATCAATGTTGACCAGGGTGTTGTCACTTCTTATGTCCACGGTGCTGGTAAGATTGGCGTTCTGGTCGAATTGCAAACTGAATCAACTGATGAAAAGGTGGCTGCGCTGGGAAAACAACTCGCCATGCATGTTGCAGCAGCAGCTCCTCAGTATCTGGATCGTGATAGTGTCCCTGCTGATGTCGTTGAAAAAGAAAAAGAGATCATGCGGGTTAAGGCTCTGGACAGCGGTAAACCGGAGAACATCGTTGAAAAGATCATCCTTGGTCAGATCAATAAATATTTTGGTGAAGTTTGTCTTCTGGAGCAGGCTTTTGTTATTGATCCTGACCAGAAGGTTGGCAAACTTGTTGCTGCTTTGGGCAAGGAAATTGGAACTGATATCAAGTTGAATAGTTTTGTTCGTTATCAGCTTGGTGAAGGAATTGAGAAAAAAGAGGATGATTTCGCAGCTGAAGTTGCAGCTATGAGCAAGTAATGATGGCTTAGCCATCTGATTCTTTATTCTAATCAGCAGGAGTTATTTGTGGCTACGATCAAATACCGACGAATTTTATTGAAGTTGAGCGGTGAGGCTCTGGCAGGTGAGCAGGGCTATGGTATTGATCCTGATGTGATTAATGGGATTGCTGCTGAAATAAAAGAGGTCATCGCTCTCGGAGTTGAAGTTGCTGTTGTGATTGGTGGTGGCAACATTTTCCGTGGCTTGGCGGCCTCATCTAAAGGGATGGATCGTGCCAGCGCTGACTATATGGGGATGTTGGCAACAGTTATGAATAGTCTGGCGATGCAGGATGCTCTGGAAAAGCAGGGCGTTGTCACCCGGGTTCAGTCGGCAATTGATATGCAACAAATTGCTGAACCTTATATCCGTCGTCGCGCAGTGCGCCATCTGGAAAAAGGGCGCGTTGTTATTTTTAGTGCGGGCACCGGAAATCCTTATTTTACTACTGATACCGCTGCCAGTTTACGAGCCATGGAGATCAATGCTGAGGTTATTCTTAAGGCAACTAAGGTGGACGGTGTTTACACCGCGGATCCGAAGAAAGATAAGAATGCGGTTAAACTGCCAACATTAACCTATCTGGAAGTTTTACAGAAAGGTTTACAGGTTATGGATGCTACTGCAACCTCGCTGTGTATGGATAATAATCTGCCGATGATTATTTTTGACATGACTCATCGTGATAACATTAAAAAGGTGGTCCTTGGTGAGCAAATAGGGACAATTGTCAAGGGAGGCGACGAACATGGTTAATGAAGTTTTGAGTGAAGCTCGTGCCGCTATGGACAAAGCGGTTAAATCCTTAAAAAAAGATATGACCAAAGTGCGTACCGGGCGTGCAAGTATTTCGTTGCTGGATGATGTCAAGATTGATTATTATGGAGTTCCAACGCCGCTCAGTCAGGTGGCCACTCTCTCGGTCCCGGAAGCGCGTTTGATGACAGTTCAGCCATGGGAGAAAAATTTAATTCCCGATATCGAGAAAGCACTTTTTAAAGCGGATCTTGGATTGACACCTTCTTCGGATGGACAATTGATTCGCTTGCCGGTGCCGGCATTGACCGAAGAACGGCGTCGTGAAATGGTGAAAATTATTAAGCGAATGTCAGAGGATACCAAGATTTCAGTACGAAATTCGCGTCGTGACGCCAACGAGAATCTTAAAATACTGGAGAAAGAGAAAGAGATTACGGAAGACGATCTCAAGCGAAGTGAAAAAGATGTGCAACAGCTTACCGATGAGTTTGTTGTTGCTATTGATTCGATAGTGCAGAATAAGGAACAGGAAGTCATGGAAATTTGACCTTTAATTTGCTTTTTATCTAAGGGAGATAATAATGACTTTGAAAATAACTGAAGAGTGTATCGGCTGTGGAACTTGCGTTGAAGCTTGTCCCTTAGGCGCCATTGTCGAATCTGGAAATGTTTATATTATTACGGATGATTGTACAGAGTGTCGTGCTTGTATCGACGCCTGCCCAGTCAATGCAATCATTGACTAAATAAATTTATATTGAGGTTTATACAGGGCGTTTTAAATAACGCCCTTTTTTAATGGTGCGCCCGGCAGGGCGCGTGGTGCGTAAGCACCATCTATTTC
>JAOZOH010000216.1 GCA_029933365.1 Desulfuromusa sp.
TTCGTGACTTGGTGTCTTGGTGGCTATCTTTTGGTTCTGAAGGTTTTCTCTGTGTACTCAGTGTCTCTCCGTTAAAATGTCTTTTCTGGTGTCCTTGTGTCTTAGTGGCTATTTATGTTGTTTGTGCTACTTCCCCTCAATCGCATCCAGAGTTTGACCACCGGAGACGATGATTGATGTGCCGGGGCCGAAAATCTTTTTGGCTCCGGCTGCGTACAGGGCATCGTAATCCTGCCGCGGAATGACACCACCGCAGACGACCGTAATGTCGTCGGACCCTAACTTTTTCAGTTCGGCGATCAGCTGTGGAACGAGGGTTTTATGGCCAGCGGCGAGGCTGGAAACCCCAACCACATGAACATCATTTTCAACGGCCATTTTGGCAGCTTCTTCCGGGGTTTGGAAGAGTGGACCGACGTCGACATCAAAACCAACATCGGCATAGGCCGTTGCGACAACTTTAGCGCCACGGTCGTGGCCATCCTGACCCATTTTAGCAATCAGAATTCGTGGTCGACGACCCTCTTTTGCGGCAAAAGCATCAACCCGCCGCTTTAGTTCGGCAAAATCACTATCGTCACTCACAATTGATCCGTAGGCTCCTGACACAAGTTTGATTTCAGCCCGATGACGTCCGAAAGTTGTTTCCATAGCATCGGAAATTTCACCAACCGAAGCGCGCAGGCGGGCGGCCTTGATGCTGAGATCAAGGAGGTTACCATCACCTTTTTCACAGGCTGCGGTGATATCTGCGAGAGCCTGCTTGCAGGCAACCTCGTCCCGTTCAGTGCGCATCTTGTTAAGCCGGGCAATCTGTGATTCACGCACGGCAGCATTATCAACATCCAGCACCTCAATTTCATCTTCTTCTGCCAATTGGTACTTATTGACACCAACAATAACATCGCGACCGCTGTCAATGGCAGCTTGTTTTTTTGCCGCAGATTCTTCAATGCGTAGTTTCGGCATCCCCGTTTCAATCGCTTTGGTCATTCCACCCAGTTCTTCAATCTCGTCAAGAATTTTCTGCGCCTCTTCAATCAGTGAATTGGTCAGAGATTCAACATAATAAGAACCGCCAAGGGGGTCAACAACATTGCAGATACCAGATTCTTCTTGAATAACCAACTGGGTGTTGCGGGCAATTCGGGCACTGTGGTCAGTTGGCAGGGCGATCGCTTCATCTAAAGCGTTGGTGTGGAGTGATTGGGTTCCGCCAAGAACCGCAGCCATCGCCTCGATGGTGGTCCGTACCACATTATTGTAGGGATCTTGCTCAGTCAGCGACCAGCCGGATGTTTGACAGTGGGTACGTAGCATCGACGATTTAGGGTTTTGAGGGTCAAACTGACTCATCATTTTTGACCACAAAAAACGGGCAGCACGAAGTTTTGATGCTTCCATAAAGAAATTCATGCCAATGGCAAAGAAGAAGGAGAGCCGCGGGGCAAAGGCATCAACCTGCAATCCTTTGGCGATAGCAGCACGAACATATTCCAGCCCGTCTGCCAGGGTGAAAGCAAGTTCCAGGGCATTGTTGGCGCCAGCTTCCTGAATATGATAACCGGAGATCGAAATCGAGTTAAATTTCGGCATCTTCTGACTGGTGAACTCGATAATATCGCCGATAATGCGCATCGATGGTTCTGGGGGGTAGATGTAGGTGTTGCGCACCATGAACTCTTTCAAGATGTCGTTCTGAATGGTTCCCGCCAGTTTTTCCTGGCTGACCCCTTGTTCTTCTGCGGCAACAATATAGTTGGCCATGATGGGCAAAACCGCACCATTCATGGTCATGGAAACAGAAACTTTATCCAGAGGGATGCTGTCGAAAAGAATCTTCATATCTTCAACGGAATCAATTGCAACCCCGGCCTTGCCGACATCACCAACAACCCGCGGGTGGTCAGAATCGTAACCGCGGTGAGTTGCCAGGTCAAAGGCAACGGAAAGTCCCTGCTGCCCACCAGCTAGATTGCGTTTATAGAATGCATTTGACTCTTCTGCGGTGGAAAACCCAGCATACTGACGCACGGTCCAGGGGCGACCTGCGTACATAGTCGCCATCGGCCCACGCACAAAGGGGGCCAACCCGGGCATGGTGTCCGCATACTCAAGATTTTCTGTGTCTGCGGCAGTGTAGAGTGGTTTGACGCTGATCCCCTCAGGGGTGTCCCATTTGAAATTAGAGAGGTCATCGGTCTTTTTCTCTTTTTTTGCCTGAGTTTCCCAGTCGGAGAGGGTTTTCTTTTCAAAACTGCTCATTGGTTTATTCCTTCCTCTATTTCTGTTGGGTGCAATTTAAAACCTTAAAATTAGCCACCAAGGCACGAAGACACCAAGTAAATCAAAGGCTTTAACGCAGAGACGGAGAGATGCAGAGAGAATAAAATCGGTTATTTGAGTTTAAAACCAAAGATAAGCCTTTCTTCGTGACTTGGTGTCTTGGTGGCCATCCCTTGGTTTTGAAGGTGTTCTCTGTCTGCTCAGCGTTTCTCCGTTAAAATATTTTCCTGTTGTTTTTGTGTCTTGGGGCAATAAATTTTTCTCAGCGGGTCACCACCGCTAGAACTTGAACTGTTTCACCCTCTTTAGAAAGGAGACGGTGTTTAACGGTTGAATCAAAATAGACGGCATCGCCTTCTTCCAGAGTAAAACGTTCATCATCGAGAATGATTTCAGCTTTGCCGCTCACAATCAGTAAAAATTCTTCGCCCTCATGATTGTAGAGGGTTTCTTCTTGAGCCCGCTCGGTTACGGTAAGGAAAAATGGTTCCATCTTTTTGTTTTTTTTGCGGAAAGAGAGGGCTTCGTAAGTGTAGCCATGTTTGCTGCCATCTTTGGAAATGACCCGACTGACAATGCGTCGTTCATCTCGGCGAACAATTTCGTAGCGCGATGAACTTTCCTCTTCTTCGAAAAAAAAACTCATCTTTACATCAAAAAAACGGGCAATCTTGGACAAAGTAGCAATAGGTGGCGAAACGTTATTGTTCTCGACCTGTGAAATAAGAGCCGGGGAGAAGCCAGTTTCATTGGCAACATCCTGTAAAGTCAATTTACGTTCTTTGCGTAAGGTCTTTATTTTTTGACCAATATTGAATTCCATATAATCTCTACGGTCTATAGAAAGTGATTAAGATATAAAAGATGGCCCAGCCATCTGATTCATTTTTGCGAGTGCATCATACAAGGAATGTCCTCAGATTCGTATAGCGGACGGGCTAGGAAATGTCAACTTCAATTTTTTATTGCTAGTAAAAATTTGTATCTAAAATGAAGCGATTGTTGAGTGTGAAATTAACTACTAACAGCTGTTACTATGTTGTTTTTGAGCTTTTATTGATGCCTTCTTTTTCTTCCACTATCTTTAGTTTCCCTGAAGCTGCTAGCCGCAATAAAAAAATCGCTTGACAATATTTAAGTGGTGACTATTATTGTTCCTCATTGTTAGCACTCAACTTGATCGAGTGCTAACAATGATCTGGATCCAACTTGACAGTCAATTGTACTCTCAGCTTGGATAAACTAACAATTATAACGGCTATTGTGCCAAATTATTGAAAGTGAAAGGAGAGCTTAAGAATGAACATCAGACCATTGCAAGATCGTATTATTGTCGAGCGTGTTGAAGAGGAAA
>JAOZOH010000217.1 GCA_029933365.1 Desulfuromusa sp.
CTGGATGAAATTCCACAATTGTACAATGTTCTTAAGGGGGATATGAGTTTCATCGGCCCCCGTCCAGAACGGATGCCTTTTGTTGAACGGTTGAAAGAGACAATTCCGTTTTATTCCACTCGCCATTTTGTTAAGCCCGGAGTGACGGGCTGGGCACAAGTGTGTTATCCCTACGGCGCTTCAGATGAAGATGCGTTGGAGAAAATGCGCTATGACTTGTATTATATCAAGAATTATTCGGTCATGCTCGATTTCAGAATCATTATTGAGACCGTTCGGGTTGTTTTGACTGGATTTGGAGGACGTTAGAAGGTGAAACATATTCAAATAATTTCTTTTTTTGTTCTATTTGTTCTGTTGGGGGTAAGTTCCCCCTGTTTTGCTGATGATTACTTGATCGGTAAAGGTGATGTTTTAGAAGTTTCTGTCTGGGGAGTTCCTGAAATGAGTCGCTCTGTTACGGTTCGTCCCGATGGTAAAATTACTCTTCCCGCTGTTGGTGATATTCTTGCGGATCGGAAGACTCCGGAGGATTTGAGCAAAGAAATCTCTGAAAAAATGAAAAAGTATATCAAGCAACCGATTGTCACTGTTTCTGTTGAACGAATCATTAATAATCGGGTTTATATTACCGGTGGTGGTGCATCTCGGGTGTTTGATATGGTTAAGGAGACAACCCTGCTTAAATTATTAAGCGAGTTAGGTGATCTTTCCGGTGTAGATCTGCGCCGTGCCTATTTGTCTCGCGATGGAAAGAAGATCAATACTAATTTTTATTCACTTTATTTTGATGGTGATTTGTCACAGGACATCACTCTTCAGGCTGAAGACATTATTTTTATTCCCAGTAATCATTTGAATCTAGTTTATGTTGTCGGAGCAGTTGTCCAACCGCAAAATCTCCATTTTTATGAGGGAATGACGGTGATGGATGCCATTCTTGCAGCTGGCGGTTTTACTGAATTTGCTAAAGAGGGAAGTGTCTTTGTTGTCAGTAAAGATAAAACTAAAGTTAAAATTGATCTGAAAAAAGTGATTAAAAATAAAGATATCAGTGCAAATATTGTATTAAAACCAGGTGATTACGTTATTATTGAAGAAAGTATGTTTTAGGATTTTTTATCCATGCAAAATTTTAAGGAAATAATTCGCTATTTGCGGGCCCTTTATCGGCACAGGTACTTATTTATTGTCATTTCGCTATTAATTATGACACTGATTGGTGCTTTTTCCTTCACTCTCCCCAAGAAATATAGCGCTGATACGACTGTTTTTATCGAGCGAAATGTTATTGACAGCCTGGTGCGCGGAATAGCTGTTTCTCCTGATATTAATGATCGTATCCGAGTATTGCGTTATGCAATTCTAAGTCGTGATCTAGTGACAAAAACCTTGGAAGATATTGGCTCCGATGTTTTTACAAAACCGATGGGGGAACAGCAGAGCTACATTTCAAAGCTCATTGAGAGAATTAACTTGAGAATTCGTGGTCAAGAGCTCTTTATTCTCTCTCTTGTTGACAAAGATCCTGTTTTTGCGCAGAAATTTGTTAACACCCTGGTTGGTAAATATGTAGAAGAAAATATCTCTTCTAAACGTGATGAAACCTATGGTGCCAACCGCTTTTTGAAAGAACAAATAGAGACATTTAAAACAAAACTTGAAGCTGCAGAAGATAAAATTATTGAGTTCCGCAAGAAGAACGGTATTTATTTTTCAGTGGATGAGGGAGCAACTCTGGCAAACATTAGAACTTTAGCTGGCCAGATTGAGAATATAGAGTTAACAGAAGATACCCTTAAAGCACGTAAAAAACAGATAAAAAGTCAATTAGATTCACTTCCAGAAACAATTGACATGGTGAGTGAGACTGCGGAGGGTGGTCGCCTTGCTCAGATGGAAGCGCGGCTGAACAATTTGCTGTTGAAATATACTGATAACTACCCGGAAGTTATCAGGCTTAAGTCGGAAATAGAAGCTCTTGAAAGGCGCCTTGCTAAGCCGGATAATACCGAGAATAAGCCAGAGAGAACCAGATTGACGTCGTTGAACCCCCTTCACCAGGAACTTCAGGGCCAGCTGTTTGGTATTGACGCAGAGCTTTCATCTATGGCCGCAAGAAAACTCAATCTTCAAAGGACTATAGCAAAACGTGAGAATGAGCTCAGAGAAGTTCCGGAAGCCCGAAAAGAACTGGGGATTTTGGTTCAGCAGCGGGATTCAATTCGTAATGTTTACGATGAACTTTTGGGGCGGATGAGTCAGTCTGAAGTATCCAAGCAAATGGAAATTGGCAATAAAGCAGCAACTTTCCGGATTGTCGATGCTGCGGTGCTGCCTGAAGTCCCTGTCTCACCCAATATGCTTAAAATGTTTTTACTTGCTGTCGTTGGCGGGCTGGGTTGCGGTGTTGGTGTTATTTATCTCATTGAGAGTATGGATACCAAGGTCCGTGATGTTGCTATGTTTGAAACCTTGGGAGTTGAGGTTCTTGCAGTTGTTCCATCCATTATTGACCCACAAGTCGCTAAACGGGCATGGCGTAAAGATGTCATGATTACATTTTTGGCTGGGATCTATTTCCTGTGTTTTACCGGTGTGTTTGTTTACGAAATTTATTTACGCTAGGCGATTGAATTATGAGTCGAATTGAAGATGCACTAAAGAAGGTAGCCAGCCAACGTCATCAGGCTACTGAGAATAAATCAATTGAAAATACGGTCATTTCAAGAGCAAATCGTAAGCGTACTCCTGTTGTCCAGGATAAACTTAAATCGGTTAAAGCACACATTAGTGCTTTGCTTGACGTTGTTCCGATCAAGATTGATAACCTTTTGCTCGCGACAGCACGTGATGAAAAAACGGTTGTCGTTGAAGAATTCAATAAGCTTCGTTCAACAGTGATCGCTCTGACAAAAGGGGAAAAGTTTCTTAATACAATTCTTGTGACAAGTACTGCCAGTGAAGAGGGTAAATCGATGACCGCCTTGAATCTAGCGATCTCTATTGCCAAGGAACAGGATCATACTGTCCTGCTGGTTGATACCGACCTGCGTCGCCCCTCGGTGCATAAATATCTTGATATCAAGCCTGAGGTTGGGCTGGTTCATTGTCTGCGTGATGAATTGCCGATTGAAAAAGCCTTGATCAAAACAGGGGTTGGAAAGCTGGTTGTTCTTCCGGCTGGCGAGGCACTGAGAGATCCGCTTGATCTTCTCTCTTCTAATCGGATGAAAGAGATCGTTCAGGAATTGAAAGAGCGCTACCCCGAACGTTACGTCATTTTTGATACTCCACCTGCTTTCCCTTTTGCTGATGCCGGTGTTCTGGCAGCATATCTTGACGCGGTATTGTTTGTTGTCCGTGAAGGAAAGGCGAGTCAAAGTGACGTCGAAAAGACAATTGAGGAGTTCAAATCCCACAATCTTCTTGGAGTTATCTATAATGATGCTCGTGTTTTTATGAAAAACTCAAGTTATTACTACTATGAGTGAGAGAATAATCAGGTGACAGATTAAAGACTGTGAGGCTCAATATCCCTCTAAACTGACTTTGTTATTCAAAAAGGATATGACGATGAAACCTGCAAAATTATTTGTTATGGCTGTGACATTATTTGGAATGTTGGT
>JAOZOH010000218.1 GCA_029933365.1 Desulfuromusa sp.
AGGCCAGACTGCTCAAAAAAGGGAAAGGCAAAGAAGCAAAACTCTGCTTCATGGGACATGCCCTGATGGAAAACCGCAGTGGTCTGGTTGTTGACAGCCGTTTGACTCAAGCCACTGGTACGGCAGAACGGAGTGCCGCTTTGGAGATGATCGAAGATGTTCCGGGGACGAAACAAATAACCCTTGGTGCTGACAGAGGTTATGATGTCGCCTCCTTTGTTAAAGGCTTGAGGCAGTTGAGAACAACACCACATGTTGCTCAGAAAACCAAAGGAACAGCGATCGACAGACGGACAACCCGTCATGCCGGTTATCGAACAAGTCTGAAGATACGTAAGCGGGTTGAAGAAATCTTTGGTTGGATGAAAACCACCGGTGTTCTCAGAAAAACTCGCCACCGTGGACTTGAGCGAGTTGAATGTGACTTCACCTTGGCTGTCACCGCATACAACTTGGTCCGAATGCGAACCCTGATATGGGGGGTGTGACGACAACAGAGGCGATGCATCACGATTAATTGCGAAAAATAGTTCAGAATGGCGGGTAAATCTGCCAAGAACCAACAAAATATAGATTGTCAAAGAACAAAAAATCTTCTCGGGAGAAATAGGGGCAATCCCGGCTAGTTTTTCAACGGCCTGATAAAGGGCGATGATTTTGTTATCGAAACCAGTGAAACGGCTCTGCCCTTTAGGGATAATGACAGGTTCGAAACTGGAATCACGGTCACGGGAACGGCGATATCAAGGTTGCCGAATTCACCCTTGATGCGTTTTGGGTAGCTACCGTTTCGAGAGTTGCTGGTCTTTTTGCCAGTTGGAGCATTCTTTTCATAGCCAAGATGCTCGGTCATCTCAGCCGTCATGGCACGCTCTAACAGTTGCTTGGTTAGTTGCTTTAAAAGCCCGGTTTCACCGATGAGGTCTTCAGGACTTTTGTAATCCTTCATCAGGGAATCGAGTAGTTCGTTGGGAATGGTCATTTGTTCCTCCTATGGTTACACGGGTTGTAACCAACTATGACCATTTACACAATTTATTTTACAGGCTCTTGGGGTTACAAAAACTGATGCTTCAAGACCTGACTCCGTGGTTTTACTGGTCATCAGATATGGCCATTGGTTCCTTCAATCGTTGGGGTTGTAACCATCTATGACTATTTATACAATTTATTTTACAGGCACTTGATGGCTCCCAAATGAGTAAGAATGCAATTTCTCAGTCACATTTGATTTTTTCAAATGCTGTCATCATGTGGCTGACACGCATATTAATGTTATTCCCACAGTTGTTTTTAGTATCATATTTAATTCGTACTATAGGTGACAAAGGTTATGGTGCTTATGCTTTAGTTTGGCCTTTGATGTTATCCATCGAGCAATTGCAAAGATCTTTACAATCTGGCGTTGTCAAATATTGTGCTGAGTTCATTGCTCGAAAACGAATCGATGAAGTTAATAAAATTGTTAGTTCAAGTTTTATATATTCATTACTTCTAGCATTATTCGTTAGTTTGTGTACTTTTGCTGCTTCAATTTTTTATAAAGAGACATCTCGTCAACTTAGTTCAATGCTCTGTGTTGTAGGAATTATGTCTCTTTTTATTTTTCCTATAACCCCTTATCTAGCAGTAATCCAATCACAGCAACGCTATTATGTCGGAGCTATTGCTGAAACTGTTTCTAAGTATTTAGGACTTTTAGTGATCGTCGTTTGGTTTTCTTTCGTGGACCCATCAGCACAGGCAGTTGTGATTATTCTGGCAACTGCTCTCTTTTTTTCTAGGTTGGTGCAGGTCTTTATTGCTTATCGAATGATACCAGGGTTACGGAATAGGTTGTCTCTGTTTGATCGGAAAAGTTTCAAGCTTATTACTTCATTTGGTGCGGCAACAGTACTTGCTTCATTGTGTCTTGTCGCTAATACGACCGGAATTCGCTGGTTGATGGATGCGTTGGAATCAACCAGTTTTGTCGCTTATTTGGTTATTATGTGGATGCCTAGCTTGTTGCTTTCACAGATAATTGGGGCTGCGACTATCACAGTAATGCCTGCAACGAGCACATATGAGGCTGCAGGTAAACATAGGACACTCCAAGACTTATTGCTACGTGGGACTCGATATACAATGATTCTATCACTTGCTGGAATGATAGTAGCGGCACTTCTGATGCGGAATGTATTAGATCTTTGGGTGGGTTCTGAGTTTGTTTTTCTTACTCCTTATGCTTTAGCACTTTTTGTTGGACAAGTATTCATGCAAGGTGGTTCTGTTTCACATCACATGCTTAAGGGTATGGGGAAACTTCGAGAAGTTGTTGTTATTTATACTTTTAGTCTCGCTGTTTTGCCGATTGTTGTTATCTTGTGTGTGTTCTACATGTGGCACGATCCTTTTTTGGCTGTAACCTCTGGACTCCTTTTAGGATATTTCGCTTGTGGATATTTAAACTTTTTTGTTTGTACACGATTGCTAAATATTAACTTATATCAAGCTATTTTTTATAATTATTTCAAACCATTGTTTGTTGCAATAATTGTTGGATTAGTCGTTTTTGGAATTGTTGTTGTATCTGACATGAATGACCTTTTCGGTCGAATCTCTCTTTTGATTTTGGTAGCAATGCCATCATTTCTTATCTCCAGTTATTTTTTTCTTACAACAGGTGAGGAAAAACAACAAATCAAAAATGTATTTTTACGGTTAAAGAAAGTCACATTGAGGGGGAATGCCTCATGAAAATAAAAAATGAAAAAGTTTTGCGACATAGTGTGGTCAATTTTAGAATGAATACGGTCATAAAGCGTTCTGAGCCTGATTTGATGAAGATAGAAATAGAAAAAAATCGCAGAGCTTTTAACATTGGTAAAAGAAGTGGTCTTTTTAGTGTTCCAAAAATACTGGATTATGATGAAGCTAGGGGGGAGGCAGTTTTTGAACGTCTCGATATTGAACCTGTTTCTAGAGCCGTTCCTTGGGGTGTTGGACGTGATTCTCTCGCAAAAAAACTGGGATCGGCACTTGCGGTTATTCATGAACAATTAATACTTCCAGAAGAAATGACGATTCCCTTACCAGATGAGTTTTCTTTTTGTCATGATGAAGTTTTTTTGCATGGAGATCTGAGTGTTGATAACGTATGTGTTGATGCTACAAGGCAGACGCTAACAATTATTGATTGGCAAACTACATGTCATGTTGGGGGGGCAGCAACTTATGGTACGAGATACTTTGATATTTTTTGGTTTATTAGCAATCTTATCAACCGCCCCTATGCTAGGTTTCTTTTTTCGAACCCAGTGGCTCCTGTTACAGAAATATTCCTAAAAGCTTATTTTCAAGAAGCACAACTACCTTATGATCCAGACAAGATGAAGATGTATGCCGAACAATTTTTTGCTATAGAGATGGAAAGAGCACGACGAGAAATCGTGCAGAATTCTAAAGGAAGAGCTCGTTTGTTATTACCAAGGTGTCGAACTATTGCTAGAAATTTTATCGACTCCTTAAAAACGATTTAAGCAATATACTGTGTTCAGTTATGTTAATGACCTTTTGTAAAGAGAGCCTGAATTCAAGTTCCAAGTGCAACCGGTGGTCTGATTCCCAAGAGTACCTGA
>JAOZOH010000219.1 GCA_029933365.1 Desulfuromusa sp.
ACACGGGCTGGATTATCCAGCTTGTCTGCACCAGCTTGCTTGGCGCACTCATAACTAATCCGTAAAACCATATAATATTAATTGAGACTAATAGTATTGCAGAAAACTTTATTTAACTCAAGCAAATAATTATCCACCTTTAATATATTTACTGATCAAGATAGCGCTCTTTGATTTCAATAATTTCCGGTAAATTTTTAACAAAAAATTCAACAGAATAACCTTGACTGCTTTTTCCACTGACCATGCCTCACCATTTTTCTTTTTATTAAAATAGATCTCTTTTCCTGCTATATATTGCACTGAATCATATGTTCAATCACTTTAACCCTTCTAAGGAGTCCCTATGGCCATTTCATCTTTTCATCCCCCCCAGCGTACCCTGATGGGACCCGGCCCATCAGATGTCAATCCACGCATTCTTGAAGCTATGTCGCGACCTACTATTGGTCATCTTGATCCAGAATTTGTCCGTATGATGGATGAAATGAAGGGGTTGCTACAGTATGCGTTCCAGACTGAAAACACCTTGACCATGCCGGTTTCCGCACCAGGCTCGGCAGGGATGGAATGCTGCTTTGTCAACCTGGTAGAACCGGGCGATAAAGTCATTGTCTGCCAAAACGGAGTTTTTGGAGGACGGATGAAAGAAAATATTACCCGCAGTGGTGGGATTGTTGTTTCTGTTGATGATGAATGGGGAAAAGCAGTCGATCCTGACAAGATGGAAAAGGCATTGAAAGCAAATTCCGATGCAAAGTTGGTCGCTTTTGTTCATGCTGAAACTTCAACAGGAGCCTTGTCGGATGCAAAAACACTCATCGAGCTGGCACACAAATATGGCTGTCTGACAATTGTCGACACCGTAACTTCATTGGGCGGTGTTCCGGTGCTTACTGATGAATGGGGTATTGATGCTATCTATTCCGGATCACAAAAATATCTCTCCTGTACTCCAGGGCTAGCACCAGTAAGCTTCAATACTGCAGCTCAGGAAAAGATTGCCAGCCGAAAACAACCTGTTCAGAGTTGGTTCCTTGATCTTAATCTGGTCATGGGCTACTAGGGGGAAGGTGCCAAACGTACTTATCACCACACGGCGCCGATCAATGCTTTATATGGGCTGCATGAAGCATTAGTCATTTTACAGGAGGAAGGGTTAAATCCAGCTTGGGAACGGCATCAGCACAACCACCTTGCCCTGCGAGCCGGAATCGAAGCAATGGGGCTAAAATTTATTGTTAAGGAAGCAGATCGCTTGCCACAACTCAATACCGTAACCATTCCTGAAGGGGTAGATGATGCTGCGGTGCGCACCAGGCTCCTTCAGGATTATAACCTGGAAATTGGCGCTGGGCTGGGAGCACTGGCCGGAAAAGTCTGGAGAATTGGTTTGATGGGACATGCCAGCAATAAAACCAACGTCTTACTTTTCCTTGGAGCCTTAGATTCGATCCTGACCGGGATGGGAGCAAATATTAATAGTGGAGTTGCGGTTCAGGCTGCTAACAACTTTTATGCATGATAGCGTCGCAAAAAGTCCGCTCCACAGCGTTGCAGCAGTTTTTCGAGACCTCGACATACAACATATATGCCTTCACCCTTGAAAAACAACTACGCCTTGTGGTGCAAAATTTTTGCTTAGCCACCTCATTCGTTTTTGCGAGACCATCGTGTATAGCTGATTCGCACTTTCAAGAAATTAAAGGTAAAAAAGGGCGGTAGATCTGAAATCTACCACCCTTTAAATTTTACCAAACGATTTAACTAGCGTCGTTTATGCTTCTTCTTCAGCCTTGACAATAACTTTCAGCTCGGCAACAACACCGGCATCCAGTTTTACTGGGACAACATGCTCACCAAGAGATTTAATTGCCTCACCAAGTTGGATTTTCTTACGATCAATATCAATCCCCGCTTCCTGCAACTTGGTTTCAAGATCCATTGAGGTTACAGAGCCAAACAATTTACCTTCTTCACTAGCACGCTGAGTAAAGGTACAAGTGACCTTTTCAACCCGAGCTTTAATTCCTTCAGCATCCTTGGTCACCTTTTCCAACTTTCGCGACAGCTGACGTTTCTGATGATCAAGTTCCTTAACATTACGCTCGTTAGCTGCGCTTGCCAGACCCTTTGGGATTAAAAAATTTCTGGCATAACCAGCTTTAACGGATACCACATCACCAATGATCCCTAGACCATCGATATTTTCCCTCAAAATAATACTCGTATTCATGTCTCTCCTCCAGATTGGATCGAGGTTATATTTTCTTTTGCCTGGGCCGACGAAAATCGATCCACAGATCAAAAATACCGGCACAGGTGATAATTATTGGCAGAGGATTGAGTATCAACAGGAGAAGATAAATCAAACCTTTGACCAACGGTGGATAAGTCTTTTTTTGTAGAAAGCTGTTGACGACAGCCATTCCCTGCAAAAAATACAAGGGTAGCAAAACCACCAACACATTTCGCCCAACTGATGAAACAACCTCAAGCGGCAGTAACAACATAAAGCCGGCTACAATCAACACCCAGATCAACCCGGCAGGCAAACGCCAACGGGCAAAAGGAGCTCCAGAAATTTGATACCAGCTGCCCTTAAGCCGTTGCAATAGCAAAAAACAAAACGTCTGTATTGCTAATATAGAAGCCAGGTAAAGACCGTAAAAACTTTTACCGATAAACTCACCCAGGCCATCGACAATCTGTTGCATATTCTGCAACTGTGATTCACTGAACCCGGAATCACGATAAATCTGCATTGCCTGATCAACTTCAGCCTGGATCATCTGATCAATCAGAGTCTGGATATTGATCCCAGCAGCAGCAACAGCTATCAACATCATCACTGCTGTTACAATAGCTGACCCAATGGTGGCATATAAAACCGCCCGATCCCAAGGCAGCTGCTGCCGTAAAAACAATGGCAACAACAAAGAGCCGACACCAAATATACCTAAATAGGCAAGCAATGTGTATATTGTTGCCAGCTGGAGTAACAAAGCACTTGTTACAACAACGACGACAATCCCAGCCCTTAACCCGAAACGCATGCTCAAGTAAGCAGCAGCCAGCGGAGTCAGAAGGTTAAGAAACGCACCTGCTGAGCCAATCCAGCTGATCCCGAGTAAACAGAGCAGAGTGACTCCGATTCCAGCTGCTGTTAAAAGTGCCGACTGAACTTTCATCCCGAAATTAATAGTACCGCGATTTAAAGAGAATGAGACGCAGTATAGGGCATCAGTGCAATCTGTCTGGCATTCTTTATTGCTTCGGCGATTTGCCGCTGATGTGCCGCACAGGTACCGGAAATTCTCCGAGGAACAATTTTGCCACGCTCGGATAAATAATATTTAAGATTGTTGACATCTTTATAATCAATCTTCTGACTCTTGTCGGCACAGTAACGGCAAACTTTACGCCGGCCAAAACGACGCCGGGGTGGTGCAGAAGATGGACGGGATGGTCTTTCGTAAGCCATGAATATTCTCCTGATTTGTGCCTATCTGAAAAACGCCAGATGGCATCTAAATGTTATCAATTTAATCTTTTCCTGTAGACGGTACAGCGTCCTCGCTGTCTAATTTCTCTTCGGTAGCAGTTTCTTTTGCTTC
>JAOZOH010000220.1 GCA_029933365.1 Desulfuromusa sp.
CCTATCCAAAACGTCCGGTAATATACTCTTCCGTCAGCTTCTGCTTCGGGTTGGTGAACATGGTATTGGTATCATCTATCTCGATCAGTTCCCCCATATACATGAAGGCGGTTCGATCTGAAATACGAGCCGCCTGCTGCATATTGTGAGTCACAATAATCAACGAGATCTCTTGCTTTAACTTAACCATAAGTTCTTCAATTTTGCTGGTTGAGATCGGATCAAGAGCACTGGTTGGTTCATCAAACAGCAAAACATCCGGATCTGCAGCCAAAGCCCGAGCAATAACCAGGCGTTGCTGCTGCCCGCCGGACAAACTATTGGCTGACTGCTTCAAGCGATCTTTTGCCTCATCCCAAAGGGCCGCCTGACGCAGTGCCTGCTCAACCCGATCCGCAAGTTCCGCGCGATTTCTAATCCCCTTTAACCGTAATCCATAGGCGACATTATCAAAAATACTCATCGGAAAAGGGGTGGGCTTTTGAAAAACCATCCCGATTCGACTACGTAGTTCAGTAATATCTTTACGTTTTAAAAGGTTACTGCCGTCAAAAACAATTTCACCTTCGTAGCGATGTCTGGGATACAAATCGTGCATCCGATTGAAACAGCGCAAAAAAGTGGTTTTCCCGCAACCTGATGGCCCAATAAGAGCCGTCACCTGATTGCGTTTTATCTCCAGTGACATATTTTTAACCGCGCGAATACCACCTTGATAATAAAAGTTCAAATTTTTAATCGTCATGATCGCATCAGACATACATAACTCCAGATTAATTTTTATATTTCCAGTGGATGATCAGCCGTCCCAAAATTGTCAGGGTCAAAATAAAGAGGGTAATGGAGAAAGATGCCGCCCAGGCCATTTCATGCCAATCATCATAAGGCCCCATTGCATACTGATAAATTGTGACAGTCAGCGACGGCATTGGCTCGTTCATATTGGTTGTAAAAAACATATTATTGAACGATGTAAACAGCAATGGAGCTGTCTCTCCGGCAATTCTGGCAATCGCCAGCAGAATCCCGGTAAAAATCCCGGTGGCTGCCCCGCGGTAAACAACCTGCAGAATGACTTTATAATAGGGGGCACCCAGAGCAAAAGCAGCCTCACGAATCTCCCAGGGAACCAGCGAAATCATTTCTTCAGTGGTTCTCAATACCACCGGAATCATAATGATTGCTAGAGCCACAGAGCCGGCAAATCCGCTGAAATGTCCGATCGGCTTAACAAAAATTGCGTAGACAAAAGTTCCGATAACAATCGATGGAACACTGATCATAATGTCTGAAATCGTACTGATTAAACAGCCGATTTTTTGGTATCGTCCATACTCTGCCAGATAAGTTCCGCCCAGAATCCCAAGAGGAATTCCGATCAACAAGGCAAAAAAAGTAATCAGTAATTGACCGACAAAGGCATGTTTTAACCCACCCCCATCCATCCCCGGAGGGGCTGCAGTATTAAGAAACAATGATGGATTGATATAAGCGATTCCATGACGTAGGACATCAGACAAAATAAAAATCAGCCAGAACAACCCAATTGCGGCCGCAAAACAAGCCAAACACAAGGCCCCGCTATTAATTATCTTCCGTTTTACCATTTCAGTCATCAGTGACAGACCTTCCCTTTACGGGTTAAAAATGTCTTTGCAATCGCCAAGACCAAAAAATTCATCGTCAGGAGAATCAACGCTAGATAAAACAATGAGGAGAGATAAAGATCACTATCGGCTTCGGTAAATTCATTTGCCAAAGTTACCGTGATCGTCGCCGAAGCAGAAAACAGTGAGGTCGCGATCGCATGTTTATTACCCAGAACAAAGGCCACGGCCATTGTTTCCCCCAAGGCCCGCCCCATAGCGATAATCACACTGCCAAAAATTCCGGTTTTGGAATACGGGATCACGACATCCTTGATCACTTCCCAACGTGTCGCCCCAATCCCATAAGCCGATTCTTTAAGCTGAACCGGCGTTAAAGCGAAGGTGTCACGCACAATACTCGCAATAAAAGGGATGATCATAATGCTGAGGACAATACTGGTCGTCAGTATGTCGATCCCCAGTGGAAGACCGGAAAACAATTGCCCGATAACTGGAACGGGAGAGAAGATTTGCTGCAAAAACGGCTCAACATATTCACCCATCAGCGGAGCAAAGGTGAACAACCCCCACATCCCATAAATAATACTGGGGATCGCCGCCAATAACTCAATTGCCGTTCCAAAAACAGGTTTTAAAAATTTAGGGCACAGCTCAGTAATAAAAATAGCAATTCCCAGAGCGATAGGAATTGCCATGATCAGAGCGAGAATGGTCGTTACCAAGGTGCCATAAAGAGTGGTTGCTGCACCAAAGATCTCTTTGACTGGATCCCAAGCGGTACTACTGACAAAACGATAAAAACCGAATGTCTCAATTGCAGGAAGTGATTCGCGAAAAAGAGAAATAAAAATACTAACAATAACAGCCAAAACCAGAAATGCTGCGCTAAAAGTGAGCCCGTAGAAAAATTTATCGAGAGTCTGTTCGCGCTTAAGGATCCCTGCCATAACCAATCCATTTTGTTGTTGATATATTCGCCAGATAAATAGCAATTCATTGTCGGGAAATTATCGAAAAAATGTTAAATCATTGTAAAATTATTGGTAACAACAGGACACGGATGATCAGCAAATGTTGAAGACAGAAATTTTCAAGAATGTCTTACTGTGGAAGAATTAAAAGAGCCCAGGATAACAAGAAACTATCCTGGGCTGAGATATGACGATATTTGGTTTATAGACCGTTGGCTCTCCAGTAGCTGCGAATATCATCTTTTAAATTTTGTGGCAATGGCACATAAACCAGTTTGGTTGCCATTGCATCCCCATGAATGAAAGACCAGTCATAAAAAGCAATCGTTTTTTGATTGGATTCTGTTTTCTCTTTGGCCAAGAGGATAAAAGAAGCGCCGGCAATCGGCCAGGATTTTTCTCCGGGAGCATTGATCAGCCACAAATAATAACCTTTGCTCTGATCCCATTGTGCAGCTGCAGCTGCAAACTTGAAACTTTCAAAAGAAGCGTTGATATATTTCTGCTCACGATTTTGCAAAGTTATATCCGCCAGTTTATTTCGCTTGGCATAAGCAAACTCAACATAACCGATAGAATTTTTTACCCGTTTGACGTAATTCGTGACCCCCTCGTTCCCTTTGCCACCGATTCCGACTGGCCAATTAATTGATTTTCCAGCACCAGGATCTGCTGCCCAGTCCTGACTGACCTGAGCAAGATAACTAGTAAAGATTGCAGTGGTTCCGGAACCATCAGAACGGTGAATAACCGTTATTTTATCTGCAGGTAGCTTCAGGTCGCGATTCAACTCGATAATTTCCGGGTCATCCCATATGGTAATTTTACCGAGGAAGATTCGTGCTAACACGTCCCCCGTCAACTTAAGTTGTGTACTCCCAACCCCTTTGATATTGACGATCGGCACAACTCCCCCGATGATTGCGGGAAATTGGAGTAATTTTTTCTCGCTTAGTACCTCAGGTTTCAACGGGGCGTCAGAAGCACCAAAATCAACCGTGCGATTGC
>JAOZOH010000221.1 GCA_029933365.1 Desulfuromusa sp.
GCAGATTTTGGATCAATCTGCTACTTTCTCAAAACTAGTAATATTTGAAAATCTTGTTATTTACTCACACCAGCGATTCACCCGTTCATAACGGCTAACATTTTCTTTACAAGCACTAACCACCATAGTATCAATATAAAATATGATCATTTTTCTGTCGGGATCGTTCATGACACAAAAAAATGTAGCGTCAATATGATTAAATCACAGAGTGCGAGCCTAGGAAAATAGGACGTATTTTTTACTACGGGACTGCGTCAGTCATGAAATTCTCTAATTTTCTCCAGAGTGGATTCGAATTTACTAAAGACGAATACGAATTACGCTTAAAATATCTTTTGTTTAACTGTCTCATTGTCTGCAATGCAACCCTCGTTTTAATTGTCGGGGTGATGAGATTCACTACGGGCGATAACCTCCAGGGATTTGTAGATTTTACTTATGTTATACTGGCGACCCTGATAGCCCTGCTGGCGAGACGTTCCCAAAAGTTTTTCCCTGTGCTCATCTACGGCATCTTGATCCTTTCATTCGTCATTGTATCGTTATCGTATAAAATAGCGGCAAACGATATTAGTGGCATCAGTTGGTTCCTGATTTTGATCCTGGTCTCTGCCTATCTTACTGAGAGAAAAACTACCTACGTTCTGTTTTTTCTAGCATCCACTTCTGCTGTCTATATCAGCTTCTCGATGGGTGCAAAAGCCTATGCGGTGAGGGACATTATCTACGGTATTCTACCTTTGTTGGTCGCACTCTTTTTTACTCAATTCTATGAAGCGAGAAATATCCACTCCAAAAGAATGCAACGTATCCTCAATGAAGAACTGAAAAAGAAAGTGCAGAATACCACCGCTGAATTATCAGTCAGTGAGGATAGATTTCGCAATTTAGTCGAAAACCTTTCGGATTGGGTCTGGGAAACAGATAAATATGGGACGTATTCATACTCAAGCCCTTCGGTGCAGCAACTCCTTGGCTATGAACCTCTCGAAATTGAAGGTTCTTCGTATAGCAGTTTTTTATGTGAAGTAGCTCTATCAAAGAGAAAAGGGTTCTTTGAAAAGTATTTTAAAAAAAATAAGCCCTTTAAAAATCAAATCATCAAAGCGATACACAAAGATGGTTCCCCCGTAATGCTCGAAATTTCAGGGCAGCCAATTTTGAATCGTGAGGGTGAGTTTTCAGGGTATCGTGGCGTAAGTCGCGATATCAGCGAGCGAATAAAAGCTGAAGAGACCCGACGTGAAAGTCAGAAAAAATTAGATACCCTCTTAAATGCGACGACTGATACGGTTTTTCTATCTGACCCTAATGGGATTTTTCTGTCAGTCAATAACGCTTTAGCGGAACGATGTAGAATGAAGAAAGAGGAACTTATTGGCAAGTCGATATTTGAAATCAGTCAGACAGAATCATTGACTGAAAGAGTCTCAAAGTTAAAAAACGTCTTAGCAACGAAACAACCATTACGCTGGGAAGAAAAGTATAATGACAGGTATCTGGACAACTCGTTCTACCCAATTCTTGGTGATGACGGAGAGGTCTCCCAGATCGCCGTGTTTTCCAAAGATATCACTAAACAAAAACAGTCGGAAGTTGAACGAGAGCGTCTCTTGCAGGCGATTGACCAGAGCAGCGAGACGATTGTTATCACCGATAAAGATGGGACAATCCAATATGTTAATCCTTCATTTACCAAAGTTACCGGTTATACCAGTGAAGAAGCCATCGGACAGAATCCCCGTATTCTTAAAAGTGAGAAGCATAGCGAAGAGTTTTATAACACCATGTGGACAGCATTAACCAACGGTGAAACTTGGTCCGGTCAACTTATCAACAAGAAAAAGGATGGTTCCCTCTACACTGAAGAGGTAACAATCTCGCCGGTACGTGATACCTCGAGAGAAACGGTCAACTATGTTGCCGTCAAGCGTGATATAACTGCTGAGATCAAGATGGAAGAAACACTGCGACAAGCCCAGAAGATGGAGGCTGTTGGGATCATGGCAGGAGGGATAGCTCATGACTTTAACAATAACCTTGCGATCATTCTCGGCAACGTTGAACTTTCACTACGATCCTCTCCTGCTAACAGTAAAATAACAGCTCGTTTGGAAGATGCAAAAACTGCTGCTTTGCGTGCTCGGGATCTGGTGGAACAAATACTCATCTACAGTCGTCAAGGAACCCAAGTCTTGAAGCCGGTACAGATAGATCTGGTTATTGATGAAACCCTAAAATTATTACGCTCTACCATTCCAACAACAGTCAAAATCAAGAAAACAATCACTGATCAAAGCCAGGATATCATCATTCACGCCGATTCAACTCAACTGCAAGAAATTTTGATTAACTTTTGTAATAATGCAGTTCATGCAATGGATGATAATGGCGAGATATCGATCACCCTAGATGTTGTTGACGTCAAATTAACCGATATCCCTGCTCATTATGAACGGCCTTCAGGACAATATGCCAAACTCAGGGTTCAAGATACTGGCTCCGGTATGTCCCCGGATACCCTTAAGAGAATCTTCGATCCTTTTTATACGACCAAAGAGGTTGGCAAGGGGACCGGAATGGGGTTGTCTGTTGTTCATGGTATTATCGAGACACATGGAGGTTTCGTAGTTGTTGAAAGTACCCTCGGAAAAGGCAGTACCTTTGATGTGTATTTCCCGATGTTTGAAGCGATAAAGGTAGAAGAAGTAACAATAAATACAGATCTTCCCAAGGGGACTGAGCGTATCCTATTTTTGGATGACGAGGATATGCTGGCACAGCTGGGGAGTACTATTCTTTCGAAGCAGGGTTATCAAGTCACAACGGAAACCAGTAGTATCAAAGCCCTGAAAACATTCAAAGAGAACTCGGAGCAGTTTGACCTGGTTATTACCGATCAGACCATGCCTGACCTTTGCGGCAAAGACTTGATCAAAGAACTACTCACTATCAAACCTGACTTACCGACAATCCTTTGCACCGGGTACAGCAGTAAGATCAACAAAGCAGAAGCCAAGCAGCTTGGTATCAAAGCTTTCTGTCTAAAGCCCTTGGATTTGTCGCAACTGGTGCAAACAGCAAGGCGAGTTCTGGATGAAAGGCAACGGTAGATATTCCTGTTGTTCACCATCCATATCACAAAAACACTTTAACCTGCTTTCAGATGGTTGATTACGGAACACTCTGGTAGACCATTGCCTGAACTGGGTACCTCGTTGAGATTTAACTCGATAGCCAACAGAGATGATAACATCGAGGTTGTAGAATTTCAGCTTACGTCGAACCTTTCTATTCCCCTCCTTTTGAACAACCGAGGATTCCTCGGTTGTTGACTCCGGCTCTAGTTCTCCCTCTTTGTAGATGTTGCGGATATGGAGTCCAATGGTGTCGGTGTCCTTATCCAGCAATTCTGACATTTGTTTTTGACTCAACCAGACCGTATCTTTTTCAAGCTGCACTTCCAGTTTTGTTTTTCCATCTTCAGCTTGAAAAATAACAACTTCACTCATCATCCCCTCCCAGTGCACTCATCAACTCCCGTTTCAACGCCTCGCGAATCTCAGCAACCTCTTTCAG
>JAOZOH010000222.1 GCA_029933365.1 Desulfuromusa sp.
GGACTTCAACAAAAGCACGAACTTCGGAACTGTCGCGGATGATATCCACGACATATTTCCCATAACCAAGGCTCTCGACCACCACCGCCCTACCCATAGACAACACTCCGTGACTCATTGTCTTTGATATGGATACTGGCCGCAGAGACAACAAGCGGTGGCTGACTCCCGGCAGTCAAAATATCACCGGGGATAATGTCAAAAGCAGCGGGGATATCCATCGACAACGACCTTGCCAGAGCAGAGACCCGGGTTGGTGAGTGTGTGGTGATCTCACCGGGCAACCGGATGACAGCAAAGCTTTCGACCGTCAGGAGATAGGACCTTGATGAACCACCGATATATTCACTGGTCTCAAACTCCTCAACCTTAAAAACCGGAGCCCCATTGGCTTTGACAAAAAGCGGAAGGACAACACCACTGATAAAAGCTTTCCCGGCAGCGAAAGGTAACGAGACCACCATGTGAACGGTTGAGTTTCTCCCGGAGTACTGGATATCAATCGACAGGGGAGCAAGCTGATGTCCCGCTGAATCTTCCAGACTGCACTGAGATAAAGTCCCGGCAAATACCTGCCTCGATTCAAAACCCAGCGCTGCCGAAAACTTCCTCGCTTGCGAAAAGGTCAGCCCCGTGACTTTGGTGATAACCTGCTCTGCTGTCGCAAACTCTCTGGGCTGGAAAAAAGTTTCTACCCAACTGGAAGAAACTGCCAGTCCGGAAATATGAGTATGATTCCGGGTCAACGCCTCGGAAATAAACCCAACAACTGGCAACCCAAAAGAAGATTGGTGTGTGAAAGTTGCAGCGGATGTCGGCAACGTAAATGTCGGGATATGGATAACTGAAGTTGCAACGTAGGGTGGTGCCACCGGCTGCATAACCGGAAGAATCGGAGTGCCAAATAAAACAGCGTGAGCAACGGTCTCACCAAAGAAGACATCTTGGACATCTGGTGGAACCGGGTTCGGCTCTTTCAGACCGGTTAATGCTTCAGCACACGCCCCGGCGGTATTGCTGTATGAGGATTGGGTTGACCAGCACTTATCCAGAGCCGGCGACCAACCCCAGTAAAAAAACTGTGCTGCCGCCCCCCACTCAACGTCTGTCCAACTGCCGATGGTGTCAGAAAAACTTGGATGACCGCCATTAACAGCCGTGCCATCATTGCGGATCGCGATCCACCCTTCATAAGCCTGGTCAACAAACACCCGGGCAACATCGGTTAGCGCCTCCAGGGTTGCTTTGGAGCTGTAGGTATCTTCTCCACCGTAATGGGCATGCCCTGTCGAATCGACACCAACCAGCACATTCCCTTGGCTCTCAATATGAACAATATCGATCCACGCTTCAGCAGCAGTGATCAACCCATTGTAATCGTAACCAACGCCAACACAGGTTCCGTCTGACTTCAACCCGACACAGTGATAGGTTCCTGCAGCCACCTCGACCAGATCAACAAATCCGTTGGCGACCGTTGCTCCGGTCACTTCACCCTGCCCACTATCCTGACCACAGGAAAGAATGTTCCCGCTATAGTCGATGGCAAAAACGGACTGGTTCCCGCAAGCGATAAATTTGATATCTGACCAAGTGGGCGGTGTGGAGATTGCTGACGATCCCCAGTCGAGCCCAGTCGTAACGCAGGTACCATTTTCTTTCAGTCCGATCGTTAAACGATCTGCTGTGGCCAACTGAAAGATATCTGTCCAACCGGAAACGGCAATTTGATTATTTGTTGTTGCCCCACAACCAACGCAAGTCCCATCCAGATTGATGGCAACAAGGTGGTCTTTCCACATGGCCGCTGGACGGGTCACAATGATCTCGGAGGTCGCCTGTCCCGACCCGCCACCGGAACTGAGATTATCTCCGGCAATGAGGTCCCATGATTGGGTATCAAGAGTCCCATCCGAATTATTCCCACAAGACAGGACGGTGCCATCCGGGCGCAAACCAAAGACCGCAGCGTTCTCACTACCGATGCTAAGGCTGGCAACATGTGCCCACGTTGCTACGGCAACAAAAACTCCGTCACTATCAGTCCCGGCAGCTTCAACGGTTCCATCCAGGCGACAAAGCAAAAGTTGCAGAGCACTACAGGCAATATCGGTGACATCGGTGTAAGCATTCCAGCCAGCAGGAATCGTTTGGCTGGAACTGGTATTCTTCACAAAGGTGCCATCACTCTTCATTCCAAAGGTGATGTAGTTTGAAGTTTCCAAAAGGGTGATATCGGTCCAGCTGCTGACGACACTGGCAACGTCACCATTGGGTGTCTGACCTGACGAGACAGCACTGTAAACAGTCCCATCATCTTTCAATGCCAGCAGATGGTGATCCCCGCCGCAAAGAGCAACAACCCCTGACCAGCCAGCAGTATTCATCCCGGAGTTCGTCGACTCAACAGTTCCGTCTGCCAGGAGAATTGCAAACCAGCTTGCCCCTCCGGCCATTTGCTTGACGTCAGGAGCACCCCAACCATCCAAAATCGTTTGACTGCCAAAGGCACCCGAGTACCCGTACCCGGTCAACGTCTTGTCCTGATTCTGGATAACCGTGGCGTAGTTCCCGGCAGCGACCTGCAACTTATTGGTCAGCCCGTCAACATTGGAAACCGAGCCACTATAATCGTATCCCACCGCATAAACAGTGCCGTTTTCATGCAGTCCAACAGTATGATTACTGTTAATAGAGACCGTCGGCACTGCCATCTGTACAGCTGAGATAGCCTCGCCAAGGTTTTGAATTCGGGAAAAAGTGGAGACGACTTCGCTCATGCGGCCTCCGTCGCGTCGATCACTTTATATTTAGGCTGAATGGTCAACGAAAATGAATCGATGAGAAAGTCGCTGATATCGGGATGGGTAATTGTATCTCCGGCTTGCAGTCCCCAGGTCACAGGAAAACGGATCGATCTGCAGCCGCTTGAACGGATTTGCAAAAAGAGGATTGTTGAAATGGCTAAAGTTCGTGGTGGCCTTAAGTCCTGAGTCCCGACGGCAAAGAGTTGGAGTTTTTTGCCATCCCACTGAACATTTTTGATCACCGCCTCACAAACAAGATCCGCGCTCATAACTTTGCCGGAGGTATCCCGTGCCTCTGAAAAGATTTGCAGCGGTTTTTCAATCGCAGTATCAACCCACGCGTTATCCAGAATGCTCCCGGCAACGCGAGCTTCAATCGTGGCCTGCGATCCATCAATCTGTCGCAGATGGAGATAGACAAGTGAAATCGACGTCACCCCATCGAGAACAGCGGTAAAATAAACCCCGGCGGTCACCGGCACGGCGGCAAACTTCGCCGGGACCGGAAAGAGTTGCTGGTGCGAGAGAGCACCAACAGAAAGCTCGGACCCTAAGACCCCGAAAGACTGCATCCGGGTCAGGCTGGGAGCAATCTCACTCATCAGGTCAGCTCATACAACACGTTACCGGTCCAACTGAAAGTCCAGTCGACAGCAGCAAGATTCAAGGTTGACCCCAAATCATACAAAAGCAGCACCGGGCTCGATAAACCATGGACAGTGCCGTTGGCGTACAGAGCAACATACCGGACATTGCTGGTCAAACCGGTCCAGGT
>JAOZOH010000078.1 GCA_029933365.1 Desulfuromusa sp.
CAGATTTGAGGTTGACAGCAGAAACCAACTTGGGTAAAACCTGCCGGTTTGTTGCCTGGTAACTTACTTTTAGAATAACTAGCAAAAATTTAATGGGGCATGGCCAAGCGGTAAGGCACCGGATTTTGATTCCGGCATTCCCAGGTTCGATCCCTGGTGCCCCAGCCATAATAATAAAAATAGATCTCGAAAGGGATCGAAGCGGAGCGAGCGCTGACTTAATGTCAGGAAAGCGGACAGGAAGTCCGCGTCAGCGAGTGTAGGGGAGCCGACGCAGGAACCGATACGATGTCGGTGACAAAGTGGGCGATCCCTGCTGCCCCAGCCATTTTATCGCAGTTAGTAAGCAGAAATTAGAAGTCGGGGTTGGTTGAATTGTGCAGCTGGCATAATTCAGCCATTTTGCGTTCTCCCAGCCAGAAAAGGTATGTGATCCGTGGGGATGATTAAAATCTTTGCCGGTAATTCGAATCAGCCACTGGCTCGTGACATCTGTCAGCATCTGAATGTTGCTATTGGAAATGCTAAAGTTAGAACATTTTCCGATGGTGAAATACTGGTAGAAATTGGCGAAAATGTACGAGGTCGAGATGTCTACGTGGTTCAATCAACCTCATCTCCTGCCAATCATAATCTGATGGAACTGCTGGTGATGGTTGATGCCCTCAAGCGAGCATCTGCGGCAAGGATCAATGCGGTCGTTCCCTATTTTGGCTATGCACGGCAGGATCGCAAGGTAGCACCGCGGGCTCCTATCACCGCAAAATTAGTCGCTGATATGATGTCGGTTGCCGGGATTGACAGGCTTTTGACCATGGATTTGCATGCCGGACAAATTCAGGGATTTTTTGATATTCCGGTGGATCATCTCTACGCTGCACCGGTTATGCTGGATGAAATCCGGCGGCAAAATTTATCTGATATGATTTTTGTCTCTCCCGATGCTGGCGGTACCGAACGTGCCCGGGCTTATGCCAAGCGACTTCATGCCGGTCTGGCGATTATTGATAAACGGCGCAGCGGTCCAAATGTTGCTGAAGTTATGCATATCATTGGTGATGTGAAGGGTAAGAATTGTGTCATTATTGATGATATGATCGATACAGCTGGAACCCTTTGTGCTGCAGCCACCGCTCTTCAGGAACAGGGTGCTGCTGATGTTTATGCCTGCGCAACCCATGGAGTTCTCTCCGGACCAGCATTACAACGGATCACAGAAAGCCCACTGAAAAGGGTTTATGTTACTGACACGATTCCAACCCACGAAAAACTTGCCCAGTGTGATACCTTACGGAGCATGTCGGTCAGTCACTTGTTGGCGGAAGCAATCCGCCGCACCCATAATGCTGAATCGGTCAGCTCACTGTTTGTATAAACGAGATTAGTTTCTTTATTGCATGGAGGATAGATAGATGGCTCAAGTAGAATTAAATGTTGAGATTCGTGAGAAAAGCGGTAAAGGTGTTGCCCGCAAGCTGAGAGCTGCAGGTAAACTGCCCGCTGTAGTTTATGGGAAAGAACTTGGATCAGCAGCTATTGTTGTTGACCCCAAGGAGCTTGAAACTGCTATTTCCGGTGATGCTGGAATGAATACCCTAATCACATTGAAAGGGGCAACGGAGCTGGCTGGTAAGGTCGTTATCTTGAAAAACGCGGATGTTCATGCGATTCGTCGTAATATGATCAATGCCGATTTCCATGCGATCAATCTTACGGAAAAGGCCTCATTTATGGTGCCGATCAATATCGTCGGAACGGCTCTGGGACAGAACGAGGGCGGCACTCTGCAGTTGGTGCGGAATGAACTCGAAGTTCTTTGTCTGCCAACCCAGGTTCCTCAAACAATCGATATTGATGTGACTGCACTTGAAATTGGCGACACGATCCACATTGAAGAAGTCGTGGCTCCGGCAGAGGTTGAACTGGTTCATGATGTCAACTTTACTGTTCTTACCTTGAGTATTATCAAAGAAGAAGTTGAAGCCGTTGAAGAGGACGAGCTTGAAATTGCTGAAGGCGCTGTTGAAGGTGAAGAAGTAGTCGCAAGTGACGAGGCAGCAGCTGAGTAATCATCTGTATCTGGATCTAATGTGAAGTTACTGGTTGGGTTGGGGAACCCTGGTGATAAATATTTAGCGACCCGGCACAATGTCGGATTTATGGTTGCTGAGCAGGTTGCCAGACGTCATAACATTGCATTGAAAAAAAAAGGGTATCAGGGGTTTTATGGGGTTGGGAGAGCTGTCGGCCAAGAAACAACCATCCTCCTGCCGCAGACCTTTATGAATTGTAGTGGTTCTAGCGTGAATGCTGCTTATCAATCCTTCGGAATTGCGCCGGGGGATTTAATTGTGGTTTATGATGATCTGGATCTCCCCTTTGGGCGCTTGCAGATCAAGGCGGATGGTGGCCATGGCGGTCATAATGGCTTGCGAGATATCGTTGCCGTTCTTGGACGCAAAGATTTTATCCGCTTGCGGGTTGGTATCGGTCGCCCGGAGCGTGGCGATGTGACCAGACATGTGCTGAGTCGATTCGCTACACATGAACAAAAAATACTTCCCCAGTTGCTTGATGCTGCCGTTGAGGCGGTTGAAAAAATTCTCCTGGATGGAACAACTGAGGCAATGAATACATTCAACAACTATAATCTGCTCGATAAACTTTAAACTAAACTTTAAACACAGAGAGGTAAAGAACGGATGCAACTGCAAATGTGGGCTCCTATTTTGGGAGCGGTTGGATTTGTGATCGCGATTGTGCTCTACAACATGGTTAAGGCGCAACCGGTCGGTAATGAGAAGATGCGTGAGATTTCTGATGATATTCATAGCGGAGCGATGGCTTTTCTTGGCCGTGAGTATCGGGTGCTAGCCATCTTCATCGTTGTGGTGTTTATCCTGATTGCTATCGCCATGAATATTCAGACCGCACTGGCTTTTCTTGGTGGTGCTGTCTGTTCCATGACCTGTGGGTTTATCGGCATGAAAGCCGCAACCAGAGCCAATGTCAGAACCTGTGAAGCCGCTCGTGCTGAGGGGCAGGCTAAAGCTTTGGAGGTTTCTTTTAACGGTGGTGCCGTTATGGGACTGGCTGTTGCTTCGCTTGGGCTGGTTGGTGTTGGTATTGCTTATATTTACTTTGGTGGTAGCCCTGATACTGCTAAATACATTACTGGTTTTGCCATGGGTGCTTCCTCTATCGCCCTGTTTGCCCGCGTTGGTGGTGGTATCTATACCAAGGCTGCTGATGTTGGTGCCGACCTGGTTGGTAAGGTTGAAGCTGGGATTCCTGAGGATGATCCACGTAACCCTGGTGTTATTGCTGACAATGTTGGTGATTGTGTTGGTGATACCGCAGGAATGGGTGCCGATATTTTTGAATCGTATGTTGGTTCTATTATCGCGACAATGGCAATCGCTGCTGCTGCCAGTCCGGCACTTCTGGCTAAACTGGGTGTTGGTGCCGGAGTTCAATCCAGTGCCATGTTGTTACCACTAGCTCTGGCAATGATTGGATTACTTTTCTCATTTTTGGGGATTGGTTCCATGAAAGTTCTCAAGGGAATGGATCCTGCGAAAGCTTTACATTATACAACCTTTGTTGCTGCCGGTGGTTTTCTGGTTGCAGCGTTCATTTATATTCAGGTTGTTGGTCTTAATACCGGGATATTCTGGGCGATTCTGGCTGGCACTCTAGCGGGTATCGCAATTGGCCAGATTACTGAATACTATACGGCACATGCTCCGGTAAGGCGAATTGCTGAGGCAAGTAAAACTGGTCCGGCCACCAACATCATCCACGGTTTGGCTGTCGGTCTTGAGTCGACTGCTCTACCTATTATCATTATTTGTATCAGTATTTTTACTGCAAATTATTGCGCTGGCCTCTATGGTATCGGAATAGCAGCGGTTGGAATGTTGGCGACTGTTGGTGTCACCATGACGGTTGATGCTTATGGTCCGATTGCTGATAATGCTGGTGGTATCTCTGAAATGGCTGGTCTGGGACCTGATGTACGGAAGATCACCGATGGTCTGGATGCAATTGGTAACACCACCGCTGCAATCGGTAAAGGGTTTGCCATTGGTTCAGCTGCACTGACTGCGTTGGCGTTATTTTCAGCCTATGCAACGACTGTTGGTCTTGATGTTATCAATTTAATCAATCCGATGGTTGTTATCGGGATGCTGATCGGTGGAGCGCTGCCATTTTTTATGGGTGCTTTGACGATGACAAGTGTTGGAAAGGCTGCCGGGGCAATGGTTGATGAGATCCGCCGTCAGTTCCGTGAAACTCCCGGTCTGTTGGAAGGTAAAGAGGGGGTCAAGCCCGATTCTCAACGCTGTGTTGATATCTCTGCCAAGGCTGCTCTTAGAGAAATGATTCTACCCGGCGTAATTGCTGTTTCTGCTCCGGTTCTGGTTGGTTTTCTCCTTGGTAAGGAATCTCTGGGTGGTATGCTTGCCGGTGCAACCGTATGCGGTGTTTTGCTGGCGCTGATGATGTCAAACGGTGGTGGCGCCTGGGACAATGCAAAGAAATACATTGAGAGTGGCCAGCTTGAAGGTGAAGGCAAAGGTAGTGATGCTCACGCTGCAGCTGTTATCGGCGATACCGTTGGTGACCCCTTCAAAGATACGTCTGGTCCGTCCATGAACATCCTCATCAAGTTGATGAGTGTTGTTGCATTGGTGATTGCTCCATTGCTAGTTTGATAAATATAGTATGTGTCGAGGCTTGAGGCATGTACCAAAGTAGATAACTCCAAATTTTACTGATTGACCTGATAGCCGGAGCTTGTGCTCCGGCTATCGTTATTTTGACAGGGAAAATATATGGGTTTCAAATGTGGCATTGTTGGTCTGCCAAATGTTGGCAAATCTACAATTTTCAACGCTATTACAGCTGCCGGTGCGGAATCGGCAAACTATCCTTTTTGTACGATTGAACCCAATGTCGGGGTTGTCGCAGTGCCGGATCAGCGTTTGGATGCCTTAGCAAAGATAGTTAATCCCAAGGAAATAGTTCCTACAACGATGGAATTTGTCGATATTGCAGGACTTGTACGTGGGGCCAGTAAGGGGGAAGGGTTAGGCAATCAGTTTCTTGGCCATATCCGTCAGGTCGATGCCATTGCCCATATTGTCCGCTGTTTTGAGGATGATAATGTTGTTCATGTCGATGGAAATATTGATCCACTTCGCGATATTGAAGTGATTCAGACTGAACTGAATCTTGCCGATCTGGATAGTATCGACAGGCGGATTCTGCGCGGGAAAAAACAGGCTAAAAGTGGTGATAAAAAACTTCAGGGTGAATTAGATGTATTGGAAAAATTGGCAGCAGCCTTAAATGAAGGTTTGCCAGCACGTGCCGTCACCCTTGATGCTGAAGAGTTGACTGCAATTTCTGAGGTTCACCTGATTACTATGAAGCCGGTTCTCTATATTGCAAATGTAGCTGAGGATGATCTTGAAGGAACCCATCCGTTTGTGCAGAAAGTGAGAGATCATGCCCTATCTGAAGGTGCAGAAATAGTTACTATCTGTGGCAAGATTGAAGCAGAAATTTCTGAGTTGGAAGGTGATGAAAAGCTGGAATTCTTACAGGAATTGGGGCTTGAAGAAGCAGGACTAGAACGAACTATTCATGCTGGATACCGCTTGCTCGGCTTGATCACCTATTTTACCGCTGGACCTAAGGAAGCGAGAGCCTGGACGGTTTCTTACGGGGCGCTAGCACCGCAGGCAGCTGGGGTTATCCATACCGATTTTGAAAAAGGTTTCATTCGTGCGGAAGTAACCGCTTATGACGACTATATTAATTCTGCTGGTGAAGCTGGTGCCAGAGGAAAAGGTCTGCTGCGTCTCGAAGGGAAGGAGTACCGGGTTGTTGACGGAGATGTTATGCATTTTCGCTTCAATGTGTGATGGTTGAATTGACAGCGATCCAAATTGTTACTTGTGTCCCCGCACTTTCCTCGCTGGTGATATCTATTTTTCCATTATGTGCCTGAATAATAGATTAAACCAGGCTGAGACTATTGATTACAATTATGTTCTTCGAACCAGTGAGAGCCGCAAGATTTTCCCTCATCTGCGCTACGATTACCTTTTTCCACATAGAAAAGAATTGAGTTGAAGATCAACGCTATTTAGGCGTTCTGTTTGGAATTTTGGATGGGGGTTGAAGATACCCGCCACCTGTACCATTTGTAGAGTTCTGTTACGATGAAAACGGGCAGCGCCATGATGATAATCAAGCCCCAATCTGCCCACCTCAACGGAACCGTATGCAGTGCTTGTTGCAAAAAGGGGATGTATACAGCACAGATTTGCAGGCCGATTGTCATGACCCAGGCGCCAAGAATCCATCGATTGGAAAATACCCCAATGATTGCCATCGGTGCATGCAGTGAACGAAAATTAAATACGTTCATTTTTTCCATGACAATGATTCCGGTGAAGGCAACTGTTTGCGCCGCCTCAAGTGCCTGTACGTTTCCTGCTGCTTGATAATGGTGAAACAGCCATAGGGTCGCGAGTCCCATGTAGCCGCCGAGGATAAGAATTACGAACATCCCACGATGGTTTAACACCGGTTCTTGTGCCGCGCGTGGTGGACGCTTCATGATTCCTGATTCTACGGGTTCCAGCCCCAGGGCAACGGCAGTCATCCCATCGGTGACCAGATTCATCCACAATATCTGTACTGGAAGTAAAATCAATGGTCCCCCGAGGAGAATATTGACAAAAATAGCGACCACTTCTCCCATGTTTGATGAGAGGAGATAGCGGACAAATTTTTGAATATTGTCGTATTGGCGACGCCCTTCTTCAACGGCACCAATAATGGAAGCAAAATTATCATCAGTGAGCACCATATCTGCCGCACCCTTTGCCACATCGGTGCCACGCAGGCCCATGGCAATGCCGATGTCGGCTTTTTTTAGCGCCGGGGCATCATTAACTCCGTCGCCGGTCATGCCGACAATCTCTCCCTGTTGTTGCAGTAACGTCACGATCCGCAGCTTATGCTCAGGGGTGGTGCGGGCAAAGATCACTTCATCCGCGAGCAGGGCATTGAGGGCGGTATCATCAATACTGTTGAGTTCCGGGCCGGTCACTGCTCTTTTCCCGTGCAGACCGATACGTTGGGCAATTGCCAATGCGGTAGCGGCAGCATCGCCGGTAATCATGACAATGCGAATACCGGCTTCGCGGGCGGTGCGCACGGCCTGCTCCACTTCCGCTCTTGGTGGATCAATAATTCCGACGACCCCGAGCAGAGTCAGGTCAATTTCCACTGCGTCCTCATCCAAAGATGTATGGTTTGGCAAGGTTCGCTGTGCCAGAGCCAGGGTGCGGAGTCCAGTGTTGGCCATCTGCGTATAAGCAGTGGTAAAAGCTTCGCGATCTGCTTCCAGTAGGGGTCGTTCTTTCTCCCCGTCAAGAATGTGGGAGCAACGGTCCAAAATAATTTCGGGAGCTCCTTTGACGAATGCCAACCGGGGGCCTTCGGCTTGATGCTCAATAATTGTCATCCGCTTACGGGCCGAATTAAAGGAAAATTCGGTCAGATTTTTTTCTTCAGTTGGCGGTGACAACCAACCCTTGTAGGCAGCGACTACCAATGCCGCCTCGGTGGGTTCTCCCGCTTGGTACCAACCCTTATCATCTCTTTCAATATGGGAATGATTGCAGATCAAGCCAGATTTGAGCAGTGCCAGAAGATCAGGTCGTTGCTGATAGTCGATCTTCTGCTGGTTGACTTCAAAATGTCCAGCAGGGTCATACCCCGTACCGGTTACCTGGATTCCACCAGCTGCCAGCCAGATACGGCGTAGTGTCATCTCATTTTGAGTCAGTGTTCCGGTTTTGTCGGTACAGATCACGGTTGCCGCACCAAGGGCTTCAGCTGCTTGTAAACGGCGCAACAGAGCCCGGCGGCGAACCATGGCGCGTACCCCCAGTGCCAAAGTAATCGTGACGACTGCCGGCAGCCCTTCGGGGACGACCGCAACCGCGAGGGAGACCCCGGTGAGGAACATTTCCAGCAATGGTTTTCCCAGTAACCAACCAGCCAGAGCGACAATCACCGAGATGGCAATGGAGATGATTCCTAATTGTTTGCCTAATACCGCCAGTTTGCGTTGCAGGGGGGTTGCTTCACTGGTGATGTCACGGGTGAGTTGGGCAATGCGGCCAAAAGCGGTCTCCATACTGGTTGCAACCACAACCCCACGAGCGCGCCCGTTGGTGATATTGGTGCCCATCCAAGCCATGGAACTTTGCTCGGCTAAGGGGGTATCCGGTGCGACTGTGGCACTCTCTTTGTGGACAGATCCCGATTCTCCGGTCAAAGCCGATTCGTCCGTTTTAACGTTGATTGCTTCGAGAAGCCGCAAATCTGCCGGAACTCGGTCTCCGATCTGGAGAACGACAATATCTCCAGGAACCAGAGATTGTGCTTCAATTTTTTGTTCTCGCCCGTCACGAACCACGCTGCAATAGGGGGCCAGCATTTGGGCTAGGGCTTCCAATGCTTTTTCGGCTTTCCATTCCTGGACGAAGCCGAGGATGCCATTGAGGACAATGATGGTGAAAATTGTTACCGCATCGCCAAATTCGCCAATAGCTAGAGAAATAAGGGCGGCAATCATCAGAATAACAATGAGTACATCAACAAATTGGCGCAGCAGAATGTTGTACCAATGTTCCTGTTTGGTCGTTTGCAGGGTATTCAGTCCGTGCTCTGCCAGACGCTGATCGACTTCGGTCGTACTCAGACCTTGTCGAAGGTCTGTTTTTAAGGCTGCGATAGCAACCTGTGTCGGCTGAGTATGCCAATCTGTGTTTGCTTGCGATGAAGTCAAATTATTTCCTCTATCTCAGTGGTTTTAAGCATTGTCTCAGTTTGTATCGATACCGCTGCCGCTTAGCAAAATAACCTCAATTTCTTCAATGATTTCTTCCTGACGCAGTGCGTTGTATTGTCTGGCAAGTTCCTCAGATTTATCATCAAGATGTTTAACTGCCCCTTCCAAGTGCGCTACGCGGTTACGGTTTTCAGCCATGAGCGAGGTGTAGAGTATTTCGTGCAGGGCGGCAAAAAGGTACTGTTCTGTTAACTCGAATAGAAAATTTTCAGGTGCCAGGTTCAGTACCGGTGGATAGGGGAAATGCGGTAGCAGAAGTAAGTATTGTTGGAAGGGGGGTAACAGTTTTTGCATGACAATACCACCATTGTTGCCGTGGTAGAGTCCGTACAGGGTTCGTGTCCCATAGCTTTTCTGTAAGGAAGACAACGCCTGCACAATTTGATCGAGGACGCTTTTCACTTCCTCTACGACGCTGGCTCCATCAATCAGAATTACCCCGTCGGTTTTATTTTCTATCAGGGTATGTAGCTTATGCCCTACTACTATCAATAATGGTTCACCAGATGGATGGGTCGAATCGAGGTGACGTAGCAGGCTCTGGTTGAAGTCTCCACAAAAACCACGTTCGGTTCCTATCAGCAGGTAGATCTGGTTCGTTTCATCAATTTCTGGCAGAATTTCTGGATGGAAACTCAAGAAATCTGCTGCTGTATCCTCAATGCTTCTTACCACGGTCTGTTGGGCACTCAGGAAGCGTATCAGCTTGCGGGTTTCCAGAAAAGCCAGGGTTTTCATGGAATTCATGATTTCCCGGATCTCACCCAGACTATGGCGGTGGTGTTCCAGATCCTGGCGTTTGGTCATGGGGTGGTTTCCCGTCTGAAATTTTGCAACCATTCTCCAACTGCATTGCTCCATTGCTGGCGCGGGCTATCGAGAGTGAGTGTCGTCTGTGCTGATTGGCGTTGTAGAAAGTTGATTGCCGCAAGAATTGATTCAGGTGCTACATCTTTAAAACGACCATCGTTGAAGGCCACTAACCATGCCATCTGGAAAGTTGCCGGCAGGGGAGCCAGGCGATCCTGTTTCAGAATCTCACGCAATCTGCGTCCTTGCTCAATGGCAGCCTCCATGGAGGCCTCAAGGCGTGCCCCGAAGCGGGTAAAAACTTCCAACTCCAGAAACTGAAGGTAGTCGAGTTTCATCCGCCCAGCTTCCTCCTTGACGCGGGGGTGCTGTGCTTGACCACCGATGCGGGAGACTGAGCGAGCTATGTCGATGGCCGGGCGGAAGCCACTGGCAAACAGGCTTCTATCCAGGTAGAGCTGACCGTCGGTGATGGAGATCAGATTGGTCGGGATGTAAGCAGCGATCTCGCCCTGCTTGGTTTCTACAATGGGTAATGCAGTCATGCTGCCCCCACCATGGGCTGCGTTCAGGCAGGTAGCGCGTTCCAACAAGCGGGCATGTACAGAGAAAATATCGCCAGGATAGGCTTCACGTCCCGGTGGTCGACGCAGTAGCAGAGAAAGTTCGCGGTAACTTCTTGCATGGGTTGCCAGATCATCATACACAACTAAGGTATCGTATCCCTGTTGCATCCAGAACTCGGCAACGGCACATCCAGCAAAGGGAGCCAGATGTTGCAGACCTGCCAGACTGCTAGCTTCCGCGACAACCACAGTGGTGTACTCCAGTGCTTTATATTTACGCAAGGTTTCAATGGTGTTCACCACCGTGGAGCGTTTCTGGCCGATCAGAACATAGATACAGCGAACTTTCTTTCCTCTTTGGTTAATAACCGTGTCAAGTGCGAGAGCGCTACGACCAAGGCCATCATCGCCGATGAGCAGCTGTCTCTGCCCTTTGCCGATAGGGACCAACGTGTCGATGATTTTGATACCTGTGTAGAGTGGTGTATGGACAAAGTCACGCGACGTAATCGGTGGAGAGGGTGTCTCAAGATTTTGCCATACGGTGGAAGATGGCGCATCTTCACCATCGAGTGGTGCTCCCAGTGGATCAATAACCCGTCCAAGCAGGGCGTCACCCACAGGTATGCTCAGGCGATGCCCAGTCAGTAGAACCGGAATTCCAGCAGTCAGAGCCTCTGTTTCGTGCAATAAAATTGCGCCGATACGATCCTCGGTCAGATCAAAGACGATGGCACGGCTGCCATCATCGAAAGCAAGAATATCGTCTATTGATGCAGAGGGTAGCCCTGTAAGCCAGGCGATACCATCACCGACAGAAAGGACACTACCCCGTTCGTTTATCCGCAGCTCCGGCTGGTAATCCTTAAGCCATGCGGCCTGCCGTGCCAGCGGACTGTCGGGTTCTCTATTATTTAGTAGCATAGGCAAACTCTGTGAAACCTTTGAGATCGTCGCGTATGTTTGTGTGTAGAATCCAGGCTCCAATCGTAATACTCAGACCAGCCAAAAGGTCGGAGTGTTGTTCATACTGAACAGGGACAGCCAATCCAGACATCTTTGTGAGTGCTTTTTCAAGAATTTTCTGCTGATTGTCTGTTAATGGGTAGGCACTGGCGACCGTGATGGTTTTGGCTTTCTCACTCCATTGGGTATTGAGTGCCGCTACTTGATCATCGGAGAGATTGGAGAGGTTATCCACCAACAGGTCAAATAGGCGCTCTTCCAACTCGGGACCAGCCGCCCGGGTCAGTAACCGGGTGGCAAATTGTGCACTCTGTTGTAACGCATTGTATTCAATTGCACGTGCGGTTTTGATCTGCAGCCGTGATTCTGCAACTTGGGATTTTTCCCGTTCCTGTTCCAGCGATATTTGTAGGTTTTTTATTTTCTGGGCGCGCTCTTCATTGAGTTCTTGAGCGAGGGTCGCTCTGGCTTGCTGACGTTCGTGTTCCCAATCTACCAGCCGGTTTTCGTACTCTGTTTTTAGGGTGCTCGCTTCATCATGAAGTTGCTGAGCCTTAGCCAGGCGATCTTCAATCCCAGCACGACGTCGGGCAATTACATCCAAAACTGGTTTGTAGAGGAAGTGCTTCAAAATCCAGACCAGAACCAGAAAGTTGATGATTTCAAGTAGAAAAGTGGACCAATTCAGTTCCAAAATATTATTCCTTTATGTTGGTCTTTATTGTTTGTTTTCTGGTTCGCTCTACTTAACGAGATATTCCAGCAACGGATTGCGAAACAGCACGATGAGCACGATGACCAGAACATAAATGGCCAGAGATTCAATCATGGCCAGACCAATAAATAAGGTTCGCATAATGGATTGCTCCGCTTCGGGTTGGCGGGCGAGGGCATCCATGGAGCGACTGATGGACCAGCCCATGGCGATAGCAGGTGCCATAGCACCAATTGCGATACCGAGCACCGCAGCAACCGTGGAAGCCAGAACAAAAATTGATAAATCAGGCATGAGAATCTCCTTGTTTGTTTTCGTGCAGTTTATGTGATTGTATCCCGCCTGCAACGTAGATAAGTGCCAGCATGCCAAAGATATAGGCTTGCACCAAAGCCTCAACAATATGGAGCATCAAAATCGGCACGGGAGCCAGAAATCCAGCCACCAGTAGAACCAACAGGGCTGCCATCTCTAAACTCATCATATTGCCGAATAAACGTACCGCCAACGCAACG
The DNA here is from genome assembly GCA_029933365.1 of Desulfuromusa sp. The sequence continues at coordinate 12,514 of JAOZOH010000078.1, forward strand.
GTACGGGTGATTTCGCTGATCAGATTAAATGGCAGCAGAATCGGGCTCGGGGACAGGTAATGACGCAGATATTCCTTTAACCCCTGGATGCGGATACCAAACCAGTGGGTTGAGAGGAATACGACTATGGCAAGTGCAGAGGTCGCGGACAGGTCGTGCGTTGGGGCACTGACTCCTGGAACTAGGCTGCTGAGATTTGCTATGACCAGAAAAATCCAGAGGCTGCCGATAAACGGCATGATCCGTTGTGTATGTTGCGCCTCAACCGCAGCGACGGCATCTTCAATACTGGAGACGATCCCCTCAGTCGCTGCTTGCAGCGGCCCGGGATCAATGTGCAGTTGGCGCGTGATCAGCCATGAACAGATCCAGATAAGCCCCATAATTACCCAGGTGGTCACCACGGTCGTGGTGATCATAAGAGGACCCAATTGGATCAGTAAATTTTGCTCATTCATGGCATTACTCTTTTATGAATAGATAGACGTTTATTGCTCCAATCATGACACCGACAAAGATCAGACTCATCGTCCAACGCACCGAATAACCTGTTACCAGACTGTCAATCCAGCGGCCAAGATAAGCACCGCCCACCATTGGTAATATGAATAACAGACCGAGAGTCCCCATATAAACTGTTTGTCCAAGCAGGGTAGGTCGCTCCTGCTCAGCTTTTTTCATCCTTTGTGCCTGACGTCTGGCCTGCTTTTCCAGATCCTTCTGCGGCCTCATGACAGTGCCCCTGTTCCCTTGCGACTCATTTCCCACAAGTGTTTGAGAACTTCTTCTTCCATATGGGATAGACTTTCTTTGGTGTTCTGCAGTTTTTTCTCCTCCTCAATTAATTGCT
>JAOZOH010000223.1 GCA_029933365.1 Desulfuromusa sp.
ATGCATGCGCTGTGGAACCTTCTGGTGAAGCAGAGCCGCGACAAAACGGTTTTTATCTGGTGGATGTTTCTCTCTTCTGGCAGTCTCATGACCCTGGTCACCCTGGGGTTCGGTCTGTTTCCACCACTGACTTTCCAGCTACTCAGTCTCGCTGCTGGCGGAGCAGTCTGTTTTGTCCTCTACCATTGGTTAGGGGGATTTGCATATCGCGATGGTGATTTGTCGGTGACCTATCCGCTGGCACAGACGGCGATGCTTTATGTTCCCCTTTGGGGAGTACTCATTCTCGGTGAAAAATTGAGTTTAATCGGGGTTGCAGGGATTATTCTGATAGCTCTGGGGGCGTACTGTATCCAGTTAAGGCACCTCTCTGCTGCAGAGATGCTGCGCCCCTTTTCTCAGCTGGGTAATCGTTCGGTTCAGGCGGCCTTATTGGCGGGATTTACTTATTCGATTGGTGCTATCTTTGATAAAACCGGGGTCAATCATTATTCCCCTTTCCAGTTTACCTTTGTCCTGGTTCTGTTTATGTTTGTTTTTATGTCGTTAAATCTGTTGCGTTCCCGCTATCGGGGGAGGGTTCTGAAAGAATGGCGGCAGAATCCAAAGCTGGTTCTCTGGTCGGGACCGGTGATTATGGCTTCGTTTCTCTCTTTTCGCTTCGGGTTGCAATTATCGCCGGTCAGTTATGCACTGCCGGTGCGTCAGGTCAGCTTGCTGATCGGGGTTTTAATCGGTATCCTGTTTCTGGGTGAATCGTTTGGCCGGATCCGGTTGGCATCAACAATGCTAATTCTGTCGGGGGTGTTTCTAGTCTGGCATGGATAGGAGTTAAAACCAATATAGCCACCAAGTCACCAAGAAAGGCTGTTTAGGGTCTAAAACCAGAAGAAGAGATTTTAAACTTTTGATTGTGTTTTTCCTTGGTGTCTTGGTGTCTAATTTATATTTTGGGGTAGGACTTTATGAAAAATATAGCAAATTTTCTGTTTGAAGTCGGGATGCTCAAACGCACTCCCCGAACCGGGTTTCAGTTTCTTGGCTCTGGGGCTGAATCGGTGGCTGAGCACAGTTTTCGTACCGCAATGATCGGCTATACTTTGGCGCAGATGGATGGTAACGCAGATGTCGGTCGGGTGTTGCAGTTGTGTTTGTTTCACGATATCCCTGAAGCACGGATCGGTGACCAGAACTACGTCAATAAGAAGTATGTCAAAGTGAACGAGAAAAAGGCGGTAGAAGACCTGGCGAGCCAGTTGCCTTTTGGTGACGACTACCGTACTACCCTAGAAGAATTTAACGCTAGAGAGACCCGCGAGGCTCAGCTTGCCCACGATGCAGATCAGTTGGAGATGGTGTTGTCATTGAAAGAGCATAAAGATCTGGGGAATCAAAATGCTGATGAATGGTATCCTTTTTCTCGACAGCGATTAAAGACCGATGTTGCCAAGCTGCTTGCAGAGACAATCTGGGAGACGAATTCATCGAAGTGGTGGTTCGACGATGATCACGAGTGGTGGGTCAATGGTGGAAAGGGGTGAGAGCTGCACACCATCTGCGTTGTTGCGTTAAAAATTTCATCCTCGACGTAGCTATCGCTACGCCTGCGGGGTAATTTTTAACGCGCCTAGCAGCTGGCGCACATCTCTCACCCTTGTGAACTTTTCTGGTAGCTTTAGTATTTCGGGGATATGTACCCGTTATGTGTCCCGAATGGTGCATAGTAGGGATATATCCTGTTTTTTTTGAACTATTATTTCCCGTGTGACGCAGCCGGAGTGGAACAACTGATTTGAGAAACAGAGTGGCAAATGTTTGAAGGCAAAGCCTGAGTTTTTGCCGATCCTCAAAGCTGCTGTGGAGTGGAGGGAATCCGCTAACAGCGGGCAAGGAGGTTGGGTGTCTTTTTCTGCTTACTCTTTTGTGGCACAACAAAAGAGTAAGGCGTCGAGCGGGGACGCAACCCTGCGACCTTGTGTTTTTAGGACCGTATTTTGGAATTATCTATTCTTGACCCTTCGGAAAAGACATGTTATCAACTTTCTCCGATTGAATTTCGGTATTATAGGGAGTAAATCATGCTCGATATTAAATACTTACGTGAAAATTTTGCGGCAGCCGAAAAAGCTTTTGCAACCCGGTCTGGCAAGGTTGATCTTTCCGGTTTCAAAGCCCTTGATCAACAGCGTCGTGAGTTGCTCAATGAAGTGGAAGCCCTCAAGGCGGAGAAGAATAAAGTTTCAGGGTTGATTGGCCGGACTAAAGATAAGAGTCAGGTTCAGGATGAAATCGCTCGGATGAAGGATGTTTCTGCGCAGATCAAAGTACTGGATGACCAGTTGCGGGTTGTAGAAGAACAGCTCAACGAACTCCTGATGGGGATTCCGAATATTCCCCATGAACAGAGTCCGGTTGGGGCTTCCGAAGAGGATAACGTTGAAAGCCATGTCTGGGGTGAGAAGCCTGTTTTTGATTTTACTCCCAAGGCGCACTGGGATATAGGTGAGGGTCTGGGAATACTTGATTTTGAGCGAGCCAGTAAACTTTCCGGGGCGCGATTTTGTGTTTATTTTGGCGCTGGCGCTCGGCTGGAGCGGGCGTTGATCAACTTTATGCTTGATCTACATACCAGTGAGCACAACTATACTGAAACACTTCCACCATTTCTGGTCAACCGTGCTTCAATGACTGGGACGGGACAACTTCCAAAATTTGAGGACGATCTTTTTCACACCGAAGGGGTTGATCTGTTTCTAATTCCGACGGCAGAAGTTCCGGTAACCAATATCCATCGGGATGAAATCCTTGCAGAAAAGGATCTGCCCCTCTGTTACACAGCTTACACCCCATGTTTCCGCAAGGAAGCCGGTTCCCATGGGAAGGATACCCGAGGTTTGATTCGGCAGCATCAGTTCAATAAGGTTGAGATGGTTAAGTTTACCCGTCCTGAAGATTCAGACGCTGAACTTGAGTTGCTATTGAAAAATGCTGAAAAGGTTCTTCAGTTATTGGGCCTGCCCTACCGGGTCGTCGATCTTTGTACCGGTGATATCGGTTTTTCGGCGGCTCGCACTTTTGATATTGAAGTGTGGTTGCCGGGGCAGGAGTGCTATCGAGAAATCTCTTCCTGTTCCAGTTTTCGTGACTTTCAGGCCCGCCGGGCATCGATTCGTTTCCGTCGTGAAGGGGCTAAAAAACCAGAGTTGGTACATACTCTGAACGGCTCGGGCTTGGCCGTTGGTCGAACCCTGCTGGCAGTTCTGGAAAATTATCAACAGGAAGATGGCTCGGTTCTTATACCCGAAGTATTGAAACCCTACATGGGTGGTTTGGAGAAGATCGAAAAGTAATCATAGTGAGTAAGGAAACTTACAAAGATCAATAGGTTTATCTTGCATTCTTGAATATTTTTCGTTACATTCCCAAAGTTTTTCGATAGATTATTGAAGTTACGGATGGCTGGCCGAGCGGCTTAAGGCGGTAGTCTTGAAAACTATTGTGGGGAAACTCACCCGGGGTTCGAATCCCTGGCCATCCGCCATTTAAAAA
>JAOZOH010000012.1 GCA_029933365.1 Desulfuromusa sp.
TCTAAAAAATCAGGGTAGAATCGAAATTACAGAAAAGAAGTTACACTACCAAAAACATGAAGAAATCATGCAGCGCATTGTTGGGCTACATGTGACCGAACACCGCTTTGGTTTAAAAAAAATGGGTTATATTTTCATTCTCAAAGTACTAAACCTTCAAGGGGGAAAAGATTTTGCGCAGATGTACGCAAATCCAAATCGCCCAGATCTTGAAGGTAAATATATTTCTGACGATTTAAAAGATGCCAAAGGAAAAATGTTTCGTAAGGAATTTTTACAGGGACTTAGGGATCACGGTGAATGCTATGTCGATTATTGGTATAAGAAATTTGACCGGCCCGACCCAAGGCCAAAGATCAGCTTCTTCAAACTTACAAATGACGGACAATATATTGTCGCCGCAGGGGTATATCTTGATGAGGTGGAACAAAAGATTGCTGCTATAACAGATCGCGTCAATGTACAACTACGAGTACACACCCTGATATTCATAGCGACTGTTATTGGCATAATCATTCTCTTTTTCTATTTCTCCAGATGGTTAAATGATCATCTCAAAAATAATTTTGAACTCTTTGCCGACTTTTTCAAACAAGCTGTCAATTCGGATAAGAATATCGACCGTAGTTTGATTCGATTTGCTGAGCTGGATCAATTGGCCGAATATGCCAATCAGATGCTTTACGAAAAAACTGCCCATTTAAAAAATCTTGAGCAATATAAACAATTACTCGATCAAATCTGTTTGGTATCAAAAGGTAATCTTGAGGGGGACATCACTTATATCAATGATAATTTTTGTGAAGTTTCAGGTTACAGCCGCGAAGAGCTGATCGGTCAACCCCACAGTATCATTCGCCATCCCAGTGTTCCAGCCCCGGTTTTTAAAAAAATGTGGAACAAAATTCAGGCCGGGGAAACATGGCGTGATATTGCCAAGAATAAGACAAAAAGCGGCCAGATTTTTTATGTAGATACCGTTATTGCTCCTCTGATGGATCAAGAAGGAACCATTCTTGAGTACATTTCAGCACGTTACGACATTACCGAATTACTGGAAAAACGGAATGAAGTTAAGCTGGCCTTTGAGACCGACAACCTGACCACACTGGCGAGCCGGCACAAGTTAATTGAGGACATCAACACCATCCCCAATGACAAATGCCTATTATTGCTCGATATCGACGATTTCAGCGGCATCAATAAACAGCTGGGGATTGATGAATCGGATCGGGTGCTACGATACTTTAGCCATGAGTTGATGGATTTTTTCACCAGTGAGGATTGCTGGTATTACCGGCTCCACGGCGATATTTTTGCCCTTCTGTCAATGGAACACAACCAGATAGAATTGGCAAAACAGTGCCTGCTGTTTTTTAAACATTTAACCAACCATCCATTCATCTGTGCCAATGGTGAACCTTTGATTTTGACATTGGTTGGAGGGCTGGCGTGTGCTGAAGAAATTCTGCTCAGTTGTGCGGATACTGCTTTATTGCATGCCAAACAAAACAATCTTTCCTTACAGATTTATTCACAGGAGCTTGACTCTCTGCAGAACGAGGGGCGAACCTATTGGATTAATCAGGTACAACTGGCCTTACAGGAAAAGCGGTTGTTCCCCCACTACCAACCAATTGTCCACCTTGCCAGTGGTCAGGTGGTAAAATACGAATCACTGATGCGAATGGTCGACCGTGAGGGACAGATCATTTCTCCGGGTGATTTTTTGCCTATTCTCGAACAGACTCGCTATTATCCGCGCATGACCCAGGCCATTGTGGAACAGGCCTGCAGCTTCTTCAGCACCAAGAATGTCTATTTTTCTGTCAATTTGTCGGTCGACGATTTACTGCAACAACAAACTATAGAATTCATAATAGCAACAGCAAAACGCTACAGGGTTACGGATCGTATTATTATAGAGGTGGTTGAAACACAAAATGTCCAAAACTACGATGTTGCTCTCCAAACTATCGACACCCTTAAAGCGTTGGGAATGAAAATTGCCATTGATGATTTTGGTAGTGGTTATGCAAATTTTTCCTATCTCTCTGAATTTCCAGCCGATTTTGTCAAGATCGACGGCTCATTGATCAGTAAAGTCAACAGTGATTCTAAAACCCATCATTTGGTCAAAATGTTGATAGACTACGCTCACAACGAAGGGATGGAAGTTATTGCCGAATTTGTCAGTGATGCTGCTATTCAAAAAACCGTTGAAAAGCTTGGTTGTGACTATGGTCAGGGGTTCCATTTGGGACGCCCCGTTTCTGGTGAAAAGATTATCAAATCATAAGCCTTCCACCATGACATATCAGAAAAAAACTAACCTGTTCACATTAATCAGATTTTGGGTCATTCTGCTTTTAATCTTTATTTCTGTAATTATGGTTGCTATCGATATCGTAAGCAGTTACCGGGATGCCGGACTCCGTGCCGAGCAGATGCAAACAGACTTCATTTAACGAAAAAAAACTCGGATCAAATGTGAAGTTGATCGTGTCACTAAAATTATCAACTTCCAGCTGTGTATCAACGGGACATATTTTGATCATAGATGATGAAGATATCCTTGCTGAGGTGCTTGGTTCGCAAGGCTATAAGATTGATGTCGCAAACAATGGGGAGAAGGTATTAGCCAAGTATAAACAAACACTTGAGAATAATGAGCCATTCGACGTGTTGATTCTGGACCTGACGATTCCAGATGATATGGGGGAAAAAGAGGCTGCGGAACATATCCTCACAATAAACCCACATGCAAAAATTATTGCTTCCAGCGGTTACTCAAACGACCCAGTTATGGCGAACTACAAGGACTATGGCTTCATTGGCAGGATTGAAAAACCTTTTACTCTCGGTACGGTTCTGGCGGAAGTCTCAAAAGTACTAGATCAAACCATTCCCTGAAAACTGACTTTTTGCTAACAGGGTACCCATCATCTACCTGTAAATAGACTGAGCTCATTTTTTTTGTGTCGGCTGTGTTAATAGTGTATGGTGGAAACTAGCACTTGCTGCCAGCAACGTAGTGTTATTACAGATTAAAATTGAATAGAGGGGTGGGATAGAAATAGAGAGGGCAGAATGAATATAGAACCGGTCAACTTTAGCGGTGTTTTTGATATTGACGAGCTGAAAAACCTTCTCGATGATTTCTCTGACATATGCGGATTTCCCATTGACCTGATTGACGTTGCCTCAAATGAATTTTTGCTGAGAGCTGGCGAACGTGATATCTGTGCTGAATTTCATCTTGCCTGTCCAGAATCTGCTGCACATTGTAAAAAAAGTAACAAAGAAATAATGATGGGGTTAAAGCAGAGTGGTGAAATTCGTTTTGACCATTGCAGTAATGGCCTTGTTTATGCGTGTACACCGTTCATTATCCAAGGGCAACACCTCGCCAACCTGTTCACGGGAAAGGTTTTCCTCTCTCCACCCGATCTGGAACAGTTTAAATCTCAAGCGCAGAGATATGGTTACGACACGCAGCGTTATCTGGAAAAACTGGCCAGAGTCCCAATTGTTGACGAAGAACGCATTTCAACAGTTCTACGACACCTGTCAAAAAGAATAGAATTCATTGTACAAAAAAATTGGCGGCTGAAACAGAAGGAAGGAAATCTCTCGTTAGCACTAGAAGCCGCCGATATCGGCCTGTGGGACTGGGATATACAAACGAACGATGTTGTTTTTAGCGATACATATTTCACCATGCTGGGATATGAACCCGGTTCTTTTCCACAGACCTTTGCGACCTGGAAAAAACTTATTCATCCTGAAGATCTGCAAAAATCAGTCTGTATCCTTGAATTAGCCTTATCTACACCTGACCCAAGCTGGGTTATGGAATTTCGTATGCTATCGGCAGCGGGAGAATACCGCTGGGTTTTGGGTCAAGGCAAAGTTGTTGAGTTTGCTCTGGATGGGGCTCCTCTTCGAACTTCGGGAATCCATCAGGACATCACACAGCGAAAACGTGATCAACAAAATCTTCTGGATGAAGAACAGAAATATCGGGATCTATTCGACAACATGGGCAGCGGTGTCGCTATCTATACAGTTGTTGAAGGTGGAAATCATTTTATTATCAACGATTTAAATAATGTCGCTCTAAAATCAACCGGGGTTACACTTGAGAAAGCCCTTGGAAAAGACGTTTCTCAAATTTTTCCGGGTGTAGAGTCCCTTGGACTGCTTGCTGCTTTTAGACGTGTAAACAAAACCGGCATAGCAGAATCACTCCCGGTATCACAATATCAGGACAAAACTCTTAATTTGTGGGCAGATACCTACATTTATAAACTTCCATCAGAAAAAATCGCGGTTATTTTCAATGATATTACGGAGAAAAGACTCGCAGAAGAGGCTCTGATAAAAAAGCAGCTGCAGCTTGAGCAACTAATCAACCTGGCGACAGATGCATTTTTCTTAGGTGACCATGAAGGGAAAATCGTCACCGTAAATCAGCATGCACTAGAGTTAAGCGGTTATTCCCGTAATGAACTTCTTGGTCAAAGTCTCTCTTTTCTGTTTTCAGAACAACAGCAGAAAGAAACACCTCTGGACTACTCCGCTCTTAAAAAGGGAGGGGTTATTATGGCAGAGAGAGCCCTTTTGCATAAAAACGGCACAACCATCCCGATTGAAATGCATAGCAAAATGATGCCAGACGGAATGTTTCAAAGTTTTTTCCGCGACATATCAACGCACAAACAATCACAAAATATCTTGATGAAAAACCAAGCTGATCTGAAAAAAAAAGGGGCGCAACTTGAAGAAACAAACACCGCCCTCAAGGTTCTGGTGAAACAATCTGAGCAAAATAAAATAGAATTCGAAGAAACCGTTGCCGCCAATATTTTGAGTCTTGTCGACCCTCACCTGAACAAACTCAAAAAAACTGAACTCAATAAAGATCAGGCCTACCACATACAAATCATTGAATCAACTCTGGATAATCTTGTTTCCCCTTTTGTCCGAACATCTATGGTCATGGGTCTGAAGTTAAGCCCTGCCGAGGTTCAGGTTGCAAATTTGATAAAACAAGGAAAAACATCAAAGCAAATAGCCAAACAGCTGGGGCTTTCACCTCAAACAATCGATAAACAACGCAGTCACATCAGAAAGAAAATTGGTATTACAAATAAGAAAATAAGCCTTATAGATCTTCTGACCTCAAATGAATTTGGAAATTAGAAGCGCATGATCTGAAAATTACCAAGCTGCGAGAGGGGGTAGCAGCAGCAAAAAAAAGACCGCTCATTCAAGCGGCCTCAGTTCAAATTTCATTTTTCTTCACTGGCTCCAGAATTTCCCAAGTCAGTTTTTTGCTTTCCGTCACGCGGAAGCTCACAAGCCCCCGACATTCATGTTTGGATTCCCATTTTTGGTAGAATCCAGCGATTCAGAGCGTACCAGACAACAACAATTCCCAGCAAATAAAACAAATCCATGCGACTTCTCCTTCTTGATTTATCGAGATATCATAACCTAAAAGAAGAAAACCGGACAACCCCTTAAAATACCGATTGAAATATTCCTATTTTTTATTCGGCAAAGTGATTTCTATCAGCAATCCACCTGTGGGAAGATTGCGCGCCAGGACTGTTCCAGAATGCAACTTGGCAGCCCGTTCAGCAATCGCCAACCCAATCCCGGTACCGCCACTTTGACGATCCCGCGCATCAGCCACCCGATAAAAAGGCTCAAACAGCCTTGCTAGTGCTTCATCGGGCACCCCCGAACCTTGATCAGCAACCCGAATCATCAAATTTTCTGCACCAGCAACTAATTCAACCGACACAACACTATTATCAGCTGTATATTTTACCGCATTACGGATCACATTTTCCAATGCCTGTGCAAGCAACTCCTTTGAACCATAATAAATGACGGTTTCTGGAGCATTATAAACAACTTTGCACTGGCGGGTCTCCGCCTCATAGTTGGCATCTTCTACCAGATTGGCTAGGAGATTTCGCAAATCGAATGTTTGGAATGGCACATCACTGACTCCACTTTCCAAGCGGGTCAGATTAAGCAGTTGGCCAATCATGACATTCATCCGCTCTGCTTCTAATTCAATCCGCGCCAGTGCCTTGTTCTTTGCAACCGGGTCTTCCTGTTGCCGAACCAGCTCCAACGCAATCACCATCCGAGCTAAAGGGGAACGTAGCTCATGGGAGATATCTCGCAATAGATTTTTCTGTGCACTTACCAGATCCTCAATTTCCCCGGCCATTTCATCAAAATCGTGTGCCAGTCCGGCCAACTCATTCTTCCCCCGCACCTGATCACCAATCCGGGTCGAAAGGTCACCATCGGCAAATTTTCGGGTCGCCCGACGCAAACGACCAATCGGGGCGGTCAGAGAGCGAGCCAGGACATAACAAACGACAGCTGTTATTGCTAACAGAATCAGTAACCGCCAACCTAGAAACCCGTGTGTGACCCCCTTAAACAGATCCTTGGATGGTGGCCGCTCAGGCAAACTGATGGCAACAAAATAAGTCTCTCCTGACGCCCCCCGAACAGCACTGGCCAATCCGTTACGAGCTCCCATCCTAGGGAAAACAACTTCACCCGTCTGCATCGCTCGTTGTGCCATGTGCTGCATCCGGCGCGGCACTCTTCGGTTCGTCAGCGGCCGACCATGGTTATCGAATAACAACAGATGGATTCCCGACTTTTCCAATAAGCGGTTGGCAAACTTGTCGACGTCCTCAATCCCCTCATGCTCAAAAGCTCTAATTGCTTCTCGCCCGTATTCTGCAACTGCTTGCCGGGCAAAATCCTGATGTGCCAGAGGGGGGAACTCCTGATCTCGAAAGTAGGTCAGAATAATCACTGCTGTTGAAACCAGCAGGATAATCAACAGAAAATAGAGAAATATCTTTAGAAACAAACTGCGCATCAGGACTGACTTTCTGGCAAGGAGTAGAGATAACCGACGCTACGGATAGTTTTGATTCGTTCGGTATTCCCCTCATAATGACCAAGTTTTTTGCGTAAAGCACTGACATGCACATCAATACTGCGATCATAAGCTGAGAGTCGACGACCGAGGACTTTTCCCACCAGATCGTCCCGACTGATCACCTCTCCAGCTCTGGCTAACAAGACCTCCAGCAGATTAAATTCAACAGAAGTCAATTCAATATTTTCATCCGCGCGTTTAACCGTGCGATTGGTTTTACAAAGAACCACGTCGCCGACTTTCAGCTCGATTGGTTCGCCATCAACTGGTTGCTGAGTTCCTGCTGCTTCTGTCCGACGTTGAATCGCCCGGATACGTGCGACAAGTTCGCGCGGATTAAATGGTTTCGGCAGATAGTCATCAGCTCCCAGTTCCAACCCGACAATCCGATCAATATCATCCCCCCGGGCGGTCAACATAATGACCGGCACCTTGCTGTGTTCGCGGATCTTTCTCAGGACATCAAAACCGTTCAGTTCCGGTAACATCACATCCAGAACCACCAGCACATATTCTTCAACCACTGCTTGCTCAGCACCCTGTTTACCATTATTGACCGCCTCAACAGCAAAACCTTCCCCGCCAAGATAATCACTCAACAATTCACAGAGTTCTATGTCGTCATCTATCACCAGGATTCGATTCATTGTAACTCCTCATCTGCCCCATCGTGTTAATCATAACGGGATTAAAGACCCTGGGGTGTAAAGAATTGTTAAGAACATAACCTGCAGAAACTTTACATAACTTTACCCAATTTTCACAGCACTTAACCCACACTGCAGATTCTTTGCTTTATAGTGAAGTCATCAAACAACGAAAACAATCACTGCAACTTAAAGGAGAAAAATTATGAAAAAGTCAACGATCATCCCAGTCTTATTGGTCAGCATGCTGTTAGTTGGTGGAACTGCATTCGCATGGCCCGGACACGGTAAAAAAAATTATGATCATTCTTGTAACCGTACAGGTCAAGGGATGACTCAGGAGCAACATGAAGAACGGATGGATAACAGATTGGAAAAAATGGCGGTTATTCTTGATTTGACCGACCAACAGAAAGAAAAAATCGAAAATCTATTTAAACAAAAAATGGAGAATCGTCAAGCCATGCGTGCAGAAATGCAAGCTAGCCGGGAAGATTTACGCGCCTACAAACACGGTAAAGAATTCAACGAATCCGAATTCCGTGCCAAAGCACAAGAACACACTGATTTAGAAACCGAGATGATGGTTCAACACGCAAAAACCAAGCAGCAAGTTTTGGCAGTCCTGACACCCGAGCAACAGCAGAAAGCTGAAAAACTTCGGGATATGCGTGGTGAAGGTTTCTTCGGTAAGCATGATGGAAATCGTGAAGGCTATGGCAAACGCAATGGAGAGCGTAATTGCGATGGTCACGGCAAACGTGGTGGCAAAGGTTCAGGATCGCCCTACAACAACTGATTCGGGCACAACTCTTAGATAAAAAAAGCGGGCTTCCAATTTGGAGCCCGCTTTTTTCGTAATCTTCTTGAGCTATCATCGATGGAATTGATTCAACTCGTTAACAATTTTCCCATCTTATCAGCAATCTTATCTTTTTTTGCAAGACCATCCCTACGAGTTCAAATTTCTGGAGCAATATTACTATTCGCCGTACGGAATTGATAAGAAACGGTAGAAGCTACCCCTTGACAATATTACTGTTCGAGAATCCTCCTTCTTAGAGCTCTTTTTCAACGGCAGCAGCAAAGAGATGAAGCGGTGATAACTCACGTTGCTCACGGCTGCTGGAATGCCATTAGGAACAGAGAAGATTAAATTTTCGAGTTACTATATAGTACCCATCGGGGATGGGTTCATGTATCCCTTGCAATGGGCATTACGATCTCATCAAGCTGAATAATTAAAATTTCGATCCCTTACTTTTAAGGTGCAATTTTTCTGGAGTACTTAAAATTATGAAACGAATTCACAACCGACTAAAACACCCTCCATTCTTTTCTCCAGAGGTGGCAAAAAAGATAAATAATATTTTCATGTTATTTCTGGTCTTCTTCCTGGGAGGAGTCCTCACCACAGAGGCCACGGCGGCTCCAGCAAAAAAAGTAGGGCCGCCACCTCTGGTCACCATTATCACTGTGACTGAGGAGGATGTAAATCCCCTGACCGAATACGTGGGTCATGTGGAAGCGATACAAACAGTCGACTTACCAGCACGGGTCAGCGGTGTTCTGGAACAGATTCATTTCAAGGAGGGCAGTGACGTACGTGCTGGTGATCTACTTTATATTATCGAACCAGCACCATACCAGGTGAGGGTTGCAGCGAACCGGGCACGTGTGGCAAAAGCACAGGTCTTATTGAAAAAAGCCAGTCAGCACCTGAAGCGGATTCAAGCGGTGCGCTCCGGTGGGATTCCAATCACCGATATTGAGGTCGCTGAGGCGGTAGAAGAGCAAGCTCGTGCAGAATTGGAGGAAGCGCAAGCCATTTTGCGTCTATCTGAAATCGAACTTGAATATACGCAGGTATTGGCTCCTATCAGTGGCCGCATCGGGGCAACGGCTTTAACCAGAGGAAATCTGTGCGGACCAACATCAGGACCGCTGGCGCAAATTGTTCAACTTGATCCGATCCGCGTTCTGTTTTCCCTCAGCGAAAACGATATTTCTGCCATCAGGGCGGCTCAGACTGATGCTTCAAGCAAACAGATAAACGGCATCATGAAACCACGACTGAAATTATCGGATGGCAAACTGCTTGACGATTTCGGGCAGATAGACTTCGTCGATAACAAGGTTGATCCAACAACCGGGACAGTTGCCGTACGGGCTGTGTTTGATAATCCCGATGCTCTTTTATTACCGGGACAGTATGTCACTCTGGTTGCTGGTCAAAGCCAGGCGAGGCTGCTGCCAGTAATTCCGCAAGCTGCGATCCTTGAAGATCGCAATGGGCGATATGTACTGGTGGTCAATGAGCAAAATCAGGTGGAGCAGCGAGCCGTCACAACAGGGGCCACCATTGGCTCATTGTGGGCAATTGAAACAGGCCTGACTGCTGGGGAGAAAGTCATTGTTCAAGGGGTGCAAAAAGTTCGACCGGGACAGCTGGTAAAAACCACAACTGCCAGCAACGGGAAAAAGGACTGATAGATGATTTCACAAGTTTTCATTGATCGTCCCCGTCTGGCTGTGGTTCTGGCGATTCTGATCACCTTGGCCGGGTTGATCGCCATGATGAATATCCCGGTTGCCCAATATCCAAAGATCACGCCACCGACACTTCGGGTCAGTGCGACCTACCCAGGGGCAAATGCACAGGTCCTTGCCAACAGTGTGGCGACAACAATTGAAGCAGCCGTTAATGGTGTAGAAGATATGCTCTATATGTCATCCTCTTCTTCCAATAGTGGTCGCTACAGTTTAAGTGTCACCTTTGAAATTGGAACAGACCCTGCTATCGCCCAGGTTAACCTGCAAAATCGGGTTCAGTCGGCACTTGCTAAACTCCCGAATGAGGTAGTTGCACAGGGAGTCACAGTACGCAAAGGTTCTTCCGATATGCTCGGGGCAATCAGTTTCTATTCACCCGAGGGGACGCGAGACAAACTGTTTTTGAGCAACTATGTCAGCAGCACCATTAAGGATGCGATCATCCGTATCGATGGTGTCAGTGATGTCTCTATTTTTGGTGAACTTGTCTACAGCATGCGGATCTGGATGGATCCCCCACGAATGACCGCTTTGGGATTGACTGCAGATGACCTGATCACTGCGATCCGCCAACAGAATGTCCAGGCAGCCGTCGGCACCATCGGTTCGGAACCGGTCAACACCGGCCAACAACTTCAATACACCCTGCGAGCCAAAGGTCGCCTCAAAAATATCGACGAATTCAAAAATATTATCGTCCGCTCCAATGATCAGGGTGGATTGGTTCGTGTGGCGGATATCGCCAGAGTCGAACTTGGCGCAGAATCGTATAGTACCCGTTCGATCCTCAATGGTGGACCAGCAGTAACCCTTGCCGTTTACAGCTCTTCCGATGCCAATGCGTTGGCAACAATGGAGCGGCTTACAGCAGAACTGGAGCTGTTAGCTGAGCGGATGCCAAGTGATGTTCAGTATCAGACGATCTACGATTCCACCCGCTATATTGCCACGGCCATCCATGAAATGGTCTGGTCCCTCTTTCTCACCTTTCTTCTTGTCGTCGCAGTGACTTTCGTCTTTCTTCAAGATTGGCGCTCGACCCTGATACCGACAGTCACCATCCCCGTTTCATTGATCGGAACTTTTGCCGTACTGCTGGCACTTGGCTATAACGCCAACACTATCTCACTATTTGCTCTGATCATGTCAATCGGCCTGGTGGTCGATGATGCCATCGTGGTTGTGGAAAATGTTTATCGGGTCATGCATGAAGATCAGCTCAATCCAAAAGAGGCGGCGATCAAAGCGATGGGACAGGTGACCGGACCAATTATCTCCACGACCCTGGTTCTACTGGCGGTCTTCATTCCGGTCGCTTTTCTCCCTGGAATTACCGGTCAGCTCTACAAACAATTTGCGGTGACAATTTGTACCGCTGTGGTCATTTCGGCTTTCTGTGCACTGACATTGAGTCCGGCTCTTTGCGCAGTTCTATTGAAAAAACCAACCCTCATCCATCATGGTCCGCTGGCCTGGTTCAACAAAGCACTATTTACCTCACGTAAAGGTTATATCGCCGGAGCCGCCTGGTTAATTCGTTGGAAGTTGGTTGCTATATTATTGTTATTGCTGGTCTTTGGTGGTAGTTACACTCTGTTTCAAAATCGCCCCACCAGTTTTCTCCCCCAAGAAGATCAGGGGTTAATCTATCTGAATTTTCAGTTACCAGAAGCCGCTGCCCGAATACGTACCGATGCCGTGCTGCAACAGGCCACCAAAGAGCTGAGAAAAATCAAAGGGATTGATAGCGTTCTTGCTGTCAGTGGTTTTAGTCTCCTCAGTGGTCGAGGTGACAATGTTGCTTTTGGCCTGGTGATTCTGGCACCATGGGATGAGCGGAGCGGGCCCGATCTGCATGTCAATGGTATTCTGAAAAAGGCTCAGCAAAAACTGGCATCCATTTCTGCAGCCAACATTCGTGCCTTCACCCCTCCACCCATTCGTGGGCTGGGGCGAACCGGAGGGTTCAACTTTCAGTTGCAGGCGCTCGATGACAAGTCTCCTCAGGAGTTTGTTGCCGCGGCTCAAGCGTTAGTAATGGCTGCCAATCAGGATCCCGCCTTGAGCCGAGTGTTCAGCACCTATACTGCCGATACTCCACAGCTTTCATTGAACATTGACCGCACCCGGATCGAAACCCTCAATGTGCCGATCAGCACAATATTCTCAACCTTGCAAGCCCAGTTGGGTGGACGCTATATCAACGATTTCAATCTGAATGACCGGGGTTATCAGGTTAAAGTGCAGGCCGATACGGCATATCGTGATTCGATTGATGACATCGTGCGGATCTATGTTCGCAGCAGTACCGGGAAGATGGTGCCGATGACCAGCTTGGCAAGTGTTTCTACAATTCTTGGCCCACAGACGGTGAATCGTTATAACCAGTTGACCAGCATCAAAATTAACGGTGGCGCTGCTCCAGGATACAGTTCCGGGGATGCGATGGCAGCGATGGAACGGGTTGCGGCAAAAACTCTCCCTGCAGGCTACAGCTATGATTGGTCAGGAATGTCCTATCAAGAACGAAAAAGCAGTGGACAGGTGACCATCCTGTTTGCCCTCGCCCTTTTGTTTGCCTATCTCTTTCTCGTCGCACAATATGAAAGCTGGAACATCCCGTTTTCGATCATCATCTCAGTCCCGGTCGCTACCTTGGGAGCCCTGACTGGACTTTGGTTGGCGGGCTTCAGTCTCAGCATTTATGCTCAAATCGGGCTGGTACTGCTAGTTGGATTGGCAAGTAAAAATGCCATCCTGATTGTCGAGTTTGCCCAATCGCGGCGAGAAGCGGGACTTCCCCTTGCCGAAGCTGCTGTTGATGGAGCCCGAATCCGTTTTCGGCCGGTGCTGATGACCTCCTTCACTTTTATCTTCGGTCTTATTCCCATGGTGATTGCTACCGGCGCTGGAGCTGGAAGCCGGAAAGCAATTGGCACGACGGTTTTCAGCGGGATGTTGGGTACGACTTTGTTTGGCATCTTTATGGTTCCGGTGCTCTACTATATGTTTCAATCAGCACGTGAAAAAGGAAGTGCATGGCGCGCCCGGAGACGGGGCAAAACAGAGCTATGAGACAATCCAAACAAGGAAAAATAATGGCACAAAATGATCAGGGCTTTTTATTATCGATTTTGCTGACTGCTGTTGTGCTGCTGGTCAGTGGTTGTGCGGCAGTGGGACCAGATTATGTTCAGGTAAAGCCAAAAGCTCCGCAAAATTGGCATATTGAATTGCAAGGTGGCCTCACCGCTGCACAAACTGATCCTGTTAACTTGGCACGTTGGTGGACAGTTCTGGAGGACGCACAGCTTGCGACACTGGAAGAAAGAGCTATTCAGGGAAATCTAGATCTGCAGGTGGCTCAAGGCAGGATTCGCGAAGCCAGGGCGATGCGTGGAATCAGTCGTGCCCAATTTTTTCCAACTCTGGATACAGATGCTACAGCAACAAAATCCCGCAGTAGTCAGAACAGTGGGACAGGTGCAGAGAGTGAACTGTATGCTGCCGGGTTTGATGCCAGTTGGGAATTGGATGTTTTCGGCGGTGTCAAACGTTCAGTAGAATCAGCGCAAGCGAACCTTGAAGCAACGCAGGAAAGTTTTAACGACTTACAGGTGACTCTTCTGGCAGAGGTGGCATTAAACTATGTGGAGCTACGTACTTACCAATCTCGCCTGGAGGTGAGTAGAGCCAACATCAAAATTCAACTTGAAAGCTACGAACTGAACGATTCACGCTTTCAAGCGGGGATCATCGGAGAGCTGGCAGTGCAGGAATCGTTACGGATTCTCGAAAGTTCCCGATCCCAGATCCCAGCGCTGGAAGCAGGGCTGGACGCAGCAAAAAACCGTCTCACCGTGTTGCTGGGGAAGCAGCCGGGCAACCTCCACGAGGAACTGGCCGCCGAGCAAACATTACCATCCTTGCCGATCACCATTGCTGTCGGTATCCCGGCTGAAACTTTGCGACGACGACCTGATGTCCGTCGTGCTGAACGTGAACTTGCCGCACAAACAGCTCGTATCGGTGTAGCAACAGCCGATCTCTATCCAAAATTTCGCCTGCTCGGCACCCTGGGACTCGACGCGCTCAGTGTTGGAGATCTGTTTCAAGCTTCCAGTAAAACCTGGGGAATCGGTCCCGGAGTCAAATGGAATCTTTTTGATGCCGGTGCTATTCGCCAAAACATCCAGGTACAAAATACCCGTCAGGAACAAGCACTGGTCCATTACGAACTCACCGTTCTGCGTGCCCTGGAAGAAGTGGAAAACGCGCTGGTCGCCTATGCCAAAGAACAGCAAAGGCGAGACTTTATCGCCAAAGCTTCCGTTGCGGCGGAGCGGGCAGAAGAGCTTGCCAATGATCAGTATCGTGCAGGTCTGGTCAGTTTTAACAATGTTCTGGATGCTCAGCGTGCTCTTCTGATTCTGCGCGATGAACTTGCCAGGAGCAATGGTACTGTCATCTCCAATTTAGTCAGACTCTATAAAGCGTTAGGGGGTGGCTGGACATCGATACCCTCCGGCCAAGAGCAAGCGAGAACCGAAACCCCATGATCTCTCCAATCCACTATGCCTTGCTGAGCCTTGTCTGTGCCGGAATCAACGATGTCGTCTTCAAGCGCTATTCGAGCCGGGATCGTTCCCGCGGGATGTATGTGTTCGGGATCGGGTTGGTCTGGACATTTTTACAGATCACTATGCTGGGGATATCGGGGAATCCCCTTGTTTTTGATCCCGTCTCTCTGACTTATGGACTGGCTGCGGGGCTGCTACTGACAATATCAAATTTATTCCTCCTTGAGAGCCTCACCCATATAGATACAAGTTTGGGGTCGACAATTTACCGCCTGAATACGGTTGGTGTCGTACTGCTGTCATTGTTTCTTTTAGACGAGCTGTTGGGTTCATTTAAAATCATCGGGATCATTCTTGGTCTGTTCGCAGTCTTTTTGCTCTATCGACGGAGCAAGCAACATAGCTGCACCGAAAAACGTTACGCGTTTTTTTTCGCTCTGGCGATCGCAGCATCACTTTTCCGGGCATGCTATGGGGTCACATCGAAGGCTGGATTCATACAAGGAGCCTCTCTGCAATCGTTGTTGTTGATCGGCTCGATCTGCTGGATCTTCGGCGGTGCGGGGTATGCACTATTCCGGGAAAAGCGTTTTAAGATAACGACAAAAAAATCAGTTTATTCCCTAGTGTCTGGAATTCTGGTTTTTCTCATCGTTAATTTCTTGATGCTTGCCGTTGAAAATGGACAAGCAAGTGTTGTCATTCCGATTGCCAATATGAGCTTTGTCGCAGCACTTATTCTGTCGGTCACCCTGAAAATGGAAACATTGTCAAAACGCAAATTGCTGGCAATCGTAATATCCATTGCAGCAATTTTCTTTTTATCATGTTCAACATAACAAAGTAGAACTGATTTTATCC
The DNA here is from genome assembly GCA_029933365.1 of Desulfuromusa sp. The sequence goes on from JAOZOH010000012.1 coordinate 15,627, forward strand.
CGCCTCTTAGCCCCCTTCAAGACTCTACTCCTCTGCTAATTTAAACTAAAATCTACAAAATCCCACAGGGTCCCCTTTTACACGGAGTTTTATCTGCTAGACTGGTAGTTAGTGACATTCTTCAAGAAAAAGGACAATACCTGTGATGCAATGAGCCACAAAGAGTAACTTTTTTTGAGTGAGTTTCTTAACCGTAAATTTTGCTAAAAGGAGCCATCATCATGAAAAAAATGCTTGTTTTACTGTTGGGTCTTGTTCTGATCCCCGGACTGTTTACAGGGGTTCAGGCTGCTGAAAAGATGAACTTTTATGCCAATATCACCGCGATTCAGCCAATTATGGATGATTTCAATGCTAGCCATGACATTGACGGTATCTATACGCGGATTTCCACCTCTAAATACCTGGCCACGGTACTGACTGAATTTTCAGCGGGTAAACTGCGCGCCGATGTTTTACAGAGTCCATTACCAATCATGCAGATGCTGAAAGAAAAAGGGGTTCTGGCACCCTATAAATCACCCGCTGCAGCAGGTTATCCCGCATGGGCACAAAAAGATAACACGATTGTCCAGTTCGGAATCGAGTATGTGGCTCCTATCTATAACAAGGATCTGGTTAAGCCTGAAGATGTCCCCACCCGCTACGAAGATCTGACTGATCCAAAATGGTACAACAAAATGGTCATGCCTGATCCCTCCTCACACGCAACGACGATTTCCTGGCTGGTCGGTTTGAAAGAAGCGAAAATATTTGGTGATGACGCTGGCTGGATGAAGTTCCTTAAGGGACTCGCAGCAAACAAGCCCATGTTCGTCAAGTCCTTCGGCCCGACTCCGGCTCCGATAGAGAGTGGCGAAAAAGTATTGGGTATCTCAATGCCCAAATACATTATTTCCAAGGCTCCAGCCCCCCTTGATTGGGCCAGAGTTGACACGCTGCTGGGCACTCCACGAGGGATCGCCATTGCCGCCAACGCACCCAACCCTAAAGCCGCAAAAGTATTTATTGATTATTGGCTGAGCAAAAATGCCATGCAGTTGCTGGCGGAAAAAGTTGGGGAATATGTTCTTGCTCCCGGCGTGTTTCCACCGATTGACGGGATCAGCAAAGTCAAAGTTTTACCGATCAGATCCCTCTCTGATCAAGAGATTCGCAGCTGGGGTAAAGAGTTCCGTAAGATCTTCTACGCAAAGTAGATCAGAGCTATTCAGCAAAACGGGACTGTCCCCGCATGGGGGCTGTCGCAGGATTTTGCGGTGCACCCCACCGCTGTTTCATAGCCCGTAAACTTCTTGGGACAGCCCCCGATAAACTTGGGGACAGTCCCGAGTTTACTCGATGTACTCCGGGGACACGTAACGAGTACATGTCCCTGGAATATGGTCATTATTTTGAGGTCTTATGGAAATTCGGATTAAAGGGTTGACGCGCAACTACTATTCTGAAGGGAAACAGATCAAAGCACTGGATGGCATTGATCTGACCATCCCTGCCAATAAAATATTCACCCTGCTGGGGCCAAGTGGTTGTGGTAAAACCACTCTGCTTCGTTGTATTGTCGGTTTGGAAACTCCCGATGGCGGTGAAATATATATCGGTGACGACCTGGTCTGGTCAAGTGAGAAGAATATTTTCATTCCACCGGAAAGCCGGGGACTCGGAATGGTTTTTCAAACCTACGCGATCTGGCCGCATATGAATGTTTTTGACAATGTTGCCTATCCCTTACAAACCAGCAAAACTCCCAAAGATAAAATCCGTCAGCAGGTTGCAAAAGCTCTCAAGTTCGTTCAGCTGGAAGGCTTTGAAAATCGCCCTGCAACCAAATTGAGTGGCGGGCAACAACAGCGGGTCGCTTTAGCCCGAGCCCTGGTCGCGGAACCAAAGGTGATCCTGTTTGATGAGCCACTGAGTAACCTTGATGCCAAACTCCGCGAAGAAACCCGTAAGGAACTCCGTAGTTTTCTCACCAAATTGCAGATTACCGCTATCTATGTCACCCATGATCGGATTGAAGCTCTGGCATTGTCTGATCTGATTGCAGTCATGCGCGCAGGAAAAATTATAGAAATCGGAGAGCCTAAAAAAATCTATTTCAATTCAGATGATAAATTCGTCGCTGACTTTATTGGCCGAGCCAATTTAATCAAGGGGAAAGTGGAAAAACGGGAAGGGGATCATGCGGTTTTTGCTTCGGAAATCGGCTCTATCGTTGCTCTCAACAGTCAGGAAATTCCCGTTGGGCAGGATGCCATGCTCTGTATCCGCCCAGAATTTATTCGGCTAGCGCCGAAACAGAGTACAGAGGGGCAAAATATTTTCAACGGTCGAATGGAATCGCTGATATTTATCGGTGAGGCCTACGAAGGGGAAATTCGTATCGGTGACACCTTATTGACCACAACGATTGAACCGACTGAAAATATCGTTGAAGGTGACAGTATTTCCATCTCCTTTGACCCTGATCATTGTTTCCTCCTTTCGGCATAGCTGATGGCGTCGCAAAAAGTCCGACCTGCGGTGTTGCACCGTTTTTCAAGATCTCGATCTACACCATGTAGACCTTCACCCTTGAAAAATCGCTACGCCTTGCAGGACGAATTTTTTGCTTAGCCATATTTTTTGATAGGTGATTATTATGTTTAAAAAACCAACTCTGACCACAACCCTGATTGTCATCGTTGGTTTTCTGACCCTCTGCCCGGTCATCATGTTGCTGCTCGGCAGCTTTTCAAAAGATTTTGTCTCCTTCGGTCAGTTCACAACCATCAAATATGTCGAGGCCTACACCGACCCAGATTTTGCCGCCATCCTCTGGAATACAGTAATTTTTACGGTCGGATCGGCTCTGCTTGCCACCCTGCTGGCGCTGTTCCTCGCTTATGTCAACACCAGAACTGACCTCCCTTTTAAATTTATTTTCAAAGTTATTGCCATTGTTCCGATGATGATTCCGCACATTCTGTTTTCTGTCAGCTGGGCGATATTACTGAATCCGAGTAACGGCACACTGAACCGTCTCTTCATGGACCTATTTGGCCTCAAGGATGCGCTGTTCGATATCTATACTTTGCCGGGGATGATTCTCGTCGAAGGGTTGCTTGATTTACCGATTGCCTACCTGATCATTGCGCCGGCGATGAGTGCTTTTGATGTCAGTTTGGAAGAGTCATCAAAAGTGTGCGGAGCCTCCAACCTACGCACCTTGCTGAGAGTCACCTTGCCGGTTCTCCGCCCCGCAATCCTGGCATCGGCAATCCTGGTTATCGTCAGAAGCCTCGCCTCTTTCGCCGTGCCATCGGTAATCGGGATGCCGGGTCGTATTTATGTTTTGTCGACCCATATTTATCGCAATATCGCCAGCGGTTTTGCCGCCGACTTCGGCAAAGCGGCAGCCATCGGCATGAGTGCTTTGGCCGCCTCAATTACGTTGATCTATATTTATCGCTATCTGACCTCCGAAAGTGGAAAGTTTGTCACCATTTCCAGCCGGGGGTTCAAACCCACCTTGATCAAGCTGAAAAACGGCAAGTATCCCCTGTTTGTGATTGTTGGAATTCTTTCCTTTACTCTGATTCTACTGCCGGTGATCGTCCTCTTTTATACTTCGATGCTCCCCTATTCGATGGTGCCCAGCGCCAAGGCTTTTTCGATGATGTCGTGGCATAACTGGATTGAAGTTCTCAAAGATCCTATTTCGCTGCTTTCATTGAAAAACAGTCTGTTCCTCGGTGTCGTCGGAGCAACCATTGGGACTACTCTGTCGATCTTTGTCTCCTATGTGATCGTTAAGATCCGCTCAACCGCATCGGGAATTCTCGAGTCGCTCAGCTTTCTCTCGTTTTCCTTCCCCGGTATTGTTATCGGTGTCGGATTTATGTGGTTTTTCGTCCGCACCCCCATCTATGGCACACTCACCGCTCTGCTGATTGGTTATATCGCCACCTATCTCCCTTATGGGATAAGGCCGATTTCAAGCGCTTTCGTCCAGATTCACAGCAACCTGGAAGAATCATCACGAGTCTGTGGAGCCGGGCCCTTCTACACCATGCGCCGAATTGTCATCCCTCTACTGATCCCCGGGATAGTTTCCGGATGGATTCTGATGGCCAGTATGTTCCTGCGCGAACTCACCCTGTCAGTCGTTCTCTCCCGGCCAGGAACCGAAGTCCTCGCAGTGCAGATTCTTCATTTTGCCGAAGATGGGCTGTGGGGACAATTATCTGCCTTGGGAATTATTATGATCTTTATTTCTTCTGCGCTGGTTATTTTAGCGGCAATTGTCGGTAATAAACTGACCAAGATGGAGGTGGTCAATAAGTAGAGGAAGGCGGTAAAAAAGAAATTACCAAATGGGGAAAAGGTTTTTGCTTGCCACTGCGGCAGCATTGAACACTATGGCTGTTGAAAACCATCCAAAAGATTCATGATGGTACCTGTAGTTCCAAGTTGATAGATACAAGCTTCAAAAGCGCTAAAGGCTTTTTAGGCATACCGGCCGATGCTGTTTTAAAAAGAAGGGACAGCTATTTTTAAGTAATATCTTGGCAGATGGTTGCAACAGGGGAGGTAGTAGACTTATCTAAAATCCTTGGATATTTGCGAATGTATTTTGACAGGACATTCGAGAAACAGAACAAAGAGGCTTTACGGCAATGCTGGAGCATTGTCACAATTGCTAAGTTTTAACAATTGCCTACAATCTCTATGCTGTTGCACGTGCGTATAAGGCAAGAAATTACAGGCAATCATTTAATAGCAACCGCAGGTAATTTTTGACAATACGAGCAACTAACCCTGTTCGATTTATAAAAATGAACTCCTACGACTTAAGATATATTTTGTGCATATGCTTGAAAAGTAGAAAGAAAGGGATAACATTAAAATAAAGAGAATTTCTTTCTGATTTGTCTGAGGAGTATCTATTTTATATGCCAAACTTGTCGAAAGGCGGGGACGGAAAGCCACGGGTCTTGTCAAAATCAAAAAGACAGCCGGGTTGCTTTTTTTTCATGAGCAACTTGACTGTCTTTTTTTGTACGGCAACGAGAAAAAGTTTAATAATAGACACCAACAATTAAAAACCGCCTAATTTTGTAGCAGAAAGGAGAAATCAGAAATAACAACTTTCTTAAGGAGGAAAGCCATGAAGAGCATTTTAACTACAGTTTTAGTAATGACAGCATCAGCAACGGCTCTGCTCTTCGCTGCCGGGGCTTGGGCTGGGGTTACAACTATGGGAAATGTAGAACCGGCTGACCCGCTAACCTGGACAAGCTCAACCAACGTCTATGTTGGGAATAGCGCGGACGGCACAATGGAAGTCAACAGCGGCACGACTATAACTAGCAATTACAGCTACATCGCTAATGACGCCGGTGTAACCGGTGTTGTTACCGTAACCGGCTCTGGATCAACCTGGACACACGACAGGCTTAGGATCGGCAACGAAGGCATCGGCACCTTGGATATCCTGAGCGGAGGCAACGTTACTAGTGAACTCGGTATTTTGGGTGATGATAGCACAGGTATTGGTACCGTAACCGTAACCGGCTCTGGATCAACTTGGACAAACGACTATCTCACGATCGGCGACTATGGCATCGGCACCTTAAATATTCTAAACGGAGGCAACGTAACCAGCGACGGTGTTGATATGGGTGCTAACACCACAGGGGTTGGTACCGTCACAGTAGACGGAGCCGGTTCACAGTGGATAACCGATACCTCGGGCTGGAACTGGCTTTATGTCGGCGCCTACGGCAATGGTACACTCACAATCTCTAACGGCGGTGTTGTGATTAGTGCAACAAGCGTCATTGGTGATTATACCGGCTCAGGCACGGCAACTGTAACGGGCAGCGGTTCGCAGTGGACAAACTCCTCCGAACTTGTTGTTGGTTTCAATGGTGGCACTGGTATGCTCAATATTTCCAACGGTGGAGAGGTCATCGCGCCAAATGCCGAGATTAGTTCTACGGGCATGCTTTCTGGCGACAGCAGGCTTACGCTCAACAGCGGCAACGGCATACTGACCAATCATGGAATCATCGCCCCTGGCAACAGCATCGGTACCCTGACCGTTGATGGTGATGTGGTTTTTGAAAACGGTAGTACGTTTGAGGTGGAGATCGACAACGCCGGAAACAGTGACAAACTTGATGTTAGCGGAGATGTTACCATCAACGGCGGCTCAACGCTTACCATCAACTCCAACGGCGAGACAATAACAGACAACAAACAATACACGCTGATCGAAGCCGACGGTAGCATTACCGGAACATTTGACACTGTTGATACAGCGCTAGTTACCTGGGATACCGGCGTAACCGGCAGCATGTCGTATCCAGGCTCTACGGCGTTATTGGTGGTGGGGACTCCCAGCGTTACCCCGTTTGATGACCTGTCACTTCTTCAAACAGATAATCAGCGTGCTTGCGGTCAAGCCGTTGAGCAAATCTCCGACGATGGTGGTAATCTCGGCGGTATCACTGCGGAACTTCAGGGAATCGTTGGCGATGACAACCTCAGGTATGCATACGACCAGCTAAGCGGCCAGACTCGGCCCTCCATCGCTCCGATAGCTGACGCAGGTGTTTCCAGCTTTGCCAGCACGGTATTGGGCAGGATGCACAATCCACAGACAGGCGTACTTGGCACCAGCAGTCAATACTACCCCGACAGCAAACACTACTTCTGGATAACTGGTTTTGGCCTATATGGTGAGCGCGACGGTAAAGATGGCGTCAACGGCTCTGATTATGATATCGGCGGGTTGGCTACTGGTCTTGATCACCAAGTTACGGAAAACTTTAGGGTTGGTATTACCCTCGGATGGTCAGATACCGATGTCGATTATGATGACACTCGCGATAACAGTAGCATCGAATCTTTTTACAGCGGTCTATACGCTAACTACAAGTACCTTAATGGTTATATCGACGGCATATTTATATATGCCGATCTGGACAGCGAGACGGATCGGTATGTTGATTTTGTCGGTGAGAAAAATGAAGGAGATTTCGACGGCTACGAGGTTTTGGCCTCTGTTGAAGCAGCGAGGAACTACTACTTTAGGGATATTCTGGTTCAGCCGCTGTTAGGTTTTGAACTTAGCTATCAGCATCAGGATAGTTATACGGAAACAGGTGGCTCAAGTGCGCTACGTTACGATAACCAAAGCTTCGAATCGTACAAGGGTTCACTTGGTGTCAAGGCCTCCAAATATTTTTATAACAATGACCAGCAGAGCCTTTGGGGACAGCTTCAAGCCAAGTGGACACACGAGTTTGGCGATGCGTCAACCGACATCGAGGTAAGTTTTGCTTCCACGCCAAGCTATCGTTTCTCTATCAAAGATGCCAAGAGGGATCGGGATAGTGCAATTCTCAATACAGGATTGAAATATGCGCCAAATAAAAGTACCGTGCTTTTTGTTGATTACGATGCGCATCTCAATAGCGATACCGTTGCTCATGTCCTCAGTGGCGGAATCCGGTTGGCATTCTAAAAGAGAAAACACGCTCTGACTATAATTTAAAAGGGTTGGCTATTTTCTCGCTGACCCTTTTTTTTGCTCCTCCGGGTAGATTCCTATTTAATTAAGTACATCAAGTTTATCATTTCCTTCTTCACATGATGACCGACAGCATGAATGCCCTGAAACTCTTTACCGCCAACCCCGATCACTTTGACCTTGTGATTACCGACCAGACTATGCCAGAGCTTAGTGGCAAAGATCTGATCCAGAAGCTCAAAAAGATCAAAGTCGACATCCCCACTATCCTCTGTGCCGGCTTCAGTAGCAAGATTGACGAAGAATTAGCTAAAGAATTGGGCATCAGTGCTTTCCTGATGAAGCCTTTGAATATGTCGAGACTGACCCAGACGGTGAGAAGTGTGTTAAATGGGGCAAGGGAATAGGATCGATAAATCACCCATCTCTGTATTTCAAAAATCAGGATTTTACTTATGGAAGCAGATTTCGGAGTGATCAGACCTCATTCTCAGAAGTAGTAAGTTGTGAAACTGTAGAATCATATTTTAAATACAAGATTCCAGCATCCAGATTCATCTTGCTCGAAGAGTGTTGTTGGATTTGAACCGCAGCGGAGAAAGATTTTTCCCAACAGAACAAATCAGAAAACTGACTTCTCCGATTTCTTATCTGCCGTTGGGTAACCCTTTAGCTTCAATCAATATCAAAGCGTTTCGGGAACAATCTCAAACAGGGTAATTTCTGGTGGTGAAAATATCCGCATCGGTGGACCCCAAGTGCCGGTGCCACGGCTGGTGTACAGGTATTGGTTCTCTGCTAACGTGTAGAGTCCATCAAGCATTGGATACTTAATGGCGGTCAGCAGGTTGAAGGGGAAAATCTGGCCACCGTGACCGTGCCCCGAGAGCTGCAGGTCAAACCGCCCTGTCGAGGTCTCTATGAAATCCGGTCGATGCTTAAGCAGCAAGGTGAACCGTTCCGAGGGTTCTCCAAGAGCCTCACCTTCATCAGAGGTACCCCGTGCCGGATCATCAACTCCGACCACTTTCAACCATTCCCCGACATTGATGCTGCGGTTGCGCAGAATCTGAAAACCACTGCGATGTAAAAAATCAAGCGACTGATCAAGACCAGCGTAGTATTCATGATTTCCGGTAACGGCGTACATGCCAAGGGGTGGATTGAGGCGCTGCCAGAGAACGACTAATTCGTCCAGGTGGTTAATTTGGGCATCGACAATATCCCCGGTGGCGACAAGAAGATCAGGCTGCAATTCCTGAAGCCGATTGATAATTGGTGCCAGAGCTTCGTCCCGGTGGATCAGTCCCAGATGCAGATCAGAAACCTGGGCAATGCGGATCGGTGGTGTCCCGGGGGGAAGTTTTGGACTGGCAATCTTGACCCGCTCAATCTGCAGGTTGTTTGCTTCGTAGAGGCCGTAAAAACTGGCAGCAATGACAACAAACAGCACCACTGTCGCTGTGACCGCTCCATGCAGGGAAAGATTCGGTAACTGCGGCAACAACCAACTGGCAAGTCGAAAGAGCAGTTCCCAGAGGCCAATCAGCACAAACAAGCTGAAGGCGAGAAAAATCGCCCCCATCCAGCTGTAACCAATCCAGGCAAGACCACGGGCAAACATTTCCAGACCGGCTCGTTCGCTGAACCTGACCAGCAGCGGGGTAGCAATCATCCCGACCATCCAGATCCAGGTCAGGGTTGGGAGGGCCGGATGCCCCTTAAGCAGAGGGTAAAAACCCCAAAAGACCAAGATATGCATGCCACCATAGAAGGCTAGAAATATTAGCAGAAATATTTTCATGCGCAGATCCAGGTTTTCAGTTTAAGCAAGTCCTCAGGTAAGAATATTTTAGGTACAGCAAAGATATTTAAAAAAGCAGAACCGGACATTTGACATTGTGCAAGACATAATTTGCAACTGATCCAAACAGAACATCGCGGATTTCGCCACTTCTTGCTTTACGACCAATAACCAGTAACTGAAATTCTTCTTCATTGGCGATCTGCGGAATCACCCGGCGCGGCGCACCGAACTCAAGGCGTAACTCAATCTCAAATCCAACGTTACGAAGTTGTTCGGCCATCGTCTCCAACCGCTGCCTGGCGGCTTTCTCAGCATTTTCCCTGACCATCTCAATCTGAAAATCGGGAATCATCCGGTAAGCCAACTGGTCATTAATCACGTGCAGCAAAACCAGTTTTTGCGGAAATCGCTCTTTATAGGCAATAACATCTTCAATCGTTTTTTGCGTGGTGGGGGAATCATTCACCGGAATCAAAATTTTGGTTTCCATCGAAGCTCTCCTCTTGATAGAACAATCAGTCAGATTGGGATGCGCATTTTTTTACAGTAGCTGCGTAAAACCATCAGCGCCTGATTTAAGCGTGATATCTGCATATTTTTTGCTTTTACCTGTTGAACATCGTCCAAGGGTACCTGGGTCTGTCTTACCTCTCTTTGCACTAATAAGAGATTGGACAAAATAATTTTTAAGTCAGCGGGAGTATGTTTTTTCAATACCGGGGGGGAAATACTAGTGAAGCCACCAGCAACGTCTTGCGCCATTTTCTTTGGATTGCCAGAAATTGCCATAAGATTAACCCTCCGTCAGGGGATTTGCAGAAAGTAAAGTGTTATGGAGATCATACACGTCTTTGCACCCCGCACCAATGAAAAGCCGCTTGCCTTTCTCATAACATCTATGCGATCAATTGCCGCATGGGACACTCTGATCATCTCAAAGGAATTCTGCTGACCTTTACTGCCGTGCTGATCCTCAGCCCGGATGCGCTATTAGTTCGCCTGATCGAAGTTGATGTCTGGACACTCTTGTTCTGGCGCTGCCTCCTCACCGGCATCATGATGTCCCTGTTTCTGGCAATCCGCTACCGGAGTAAATTCTTCCAAAGTTTTTATGCCATCGGTCGTACTGGCATTGTTTCCGCCCTGATGATCATCACTGGGTCAATTCTCTTCATTGGCTCTCTGAAACTGACAGCCGCCGCAAATACATTGGTTATTCTCGCCGCCGCACCAATTTTTAGCAGTTTACTCAGTTGGTTACTGCTCCGTGAAAAAATCCCACTACGCACAAAACTATCTATTTTCACCTGTTTTGGTGGAATTCTGTTGATTTTCTCGGGGAGTTTGCAAAACGGGCTGTTACTTGGTGACTTGATGGCACTCGGGGCAACCGCGATGTGGGGCTCAAATCTGGTTGTTATTCGGCACGGGAAAGGGGTCAACATGATTCCAGCAAACGTGTTGGGTAATTTATGTGTCGTCCCAATTGTCTACTTCTTCGGAGCTCAACCGCTGTTGGTAGCCCCTGTTGATGCCGGATTATTGCTACTTCTGGGGGGAGCTATTCTACCCATCTCATTTGCCATGATCACCCTTACACCACGCTATCTACAAGCACCGGAAATCAGCCTAATCCTGCTGACTGAAACAGTTCTGGGACCAATCTGGGTCTGGTTGGCCCTTGGAGAAGCGCCCTATGCACGAACTCTCATCGCGGGATTTCTGATTCTTGGAACACTGGTGATCCACACCCTGTTATCTCTGCGTCAGACACCACAGGGGATAAAAGGCTAAAGTCCTTGATTACTCAGCAAATCGCTGCCGATACACTGTCGGCGAAATCCCCACGATCTGCCGAAACAACCGACGGAAAGAACTGAGATCCACATACCCGACAGCAGCAGTAATGGTCTCCAAGGTTTGATCGGTTTCCAGCAACAATTGCTTAGCTTTCTCGATCCGCATCTTTTGCAGATATTCCAAGGGGGCTTCACCGGTTGCTTTTCTGAACCGGCGCAGGAAGGTACGCTCATTTAACCCCGAACGCTTCGCCATCACCCTGACTGAAACCTTTTCTCGATAGTAACGATCTAGCCATTGCTGAACTTTGAGAATGGGCTCGTCAATATGCTCTTTACTTCCCTTAAATTTGACGAATGGAGCCTGGTCACGGCGATTCCCGTCAATTAACATCATCCGCGCACAAACACTGGCTAAAGATTTTGATCCATATTTTTCAATCAGATGGAGAGCCAGATCAAAATGGGCACCGGTACCTCCAGCACAAAGATAATCAACACCATCAATGATTAGTCGATCAATTTGCAGATCAATTTTCGGAAACCGCTGTCGAAAACGGTCTGCCAGCTGCCAGTGAGTAGTGGCCTGACGGCCTTTCAAGATACCCGCTTCGGCGAGTAAAAATGCCCCTGAACAGGCACTGGCAACAACCGTCCCATTCTGGTGCTGTGCAGCAATCCATTCCGCCAATTCGGTCTGCTCCAACAATCGATCCGGCCGCCCCATTACTCCTGGAACAATCAACAGATCGATATCATGGCAATCGGCCAGACTACTATTAGCCGTTACCAGCTGACGATTAAAACTGGTGACCGGTTCCCCATCAAGGGTAATCACTCTGGTATGACAGAACAGCGAATTAGCACCGGGGGACAAACGCTTCTGTTCCCAGTTGGCTAAAGTAAACAAATCCAGCATCCCAGCGATTCCCGATTGTAAACAATTGTCATAGGCCATCACGGCAATATTCAGCATCATTTTACCCCTTTCACCTTTTTATGTGATTATAGACTGAAAGATGAAACAATGCCAATATAAATATTTTAACAGAATTTTTTAGACCCTAATTTACTACTGCACTTCAGTTTTCTTGACCTGAACCTCTCGCTGCCCTAATCTGTGGGCTCTTTAAATCACCGTGGAGCCTCTACTTGACCGACTTTTTGCAATATCTCTTTTCTGGACTAACCAGTGGCGCAATATATGCCCTGATTGCCCTTGGCTTTTGTGTCGTCAACAACACCATGGGGATCGTCAACTTTGTCCAAGTTGATTTTGTCTCTCTGGGCGGAATGTTGATGTTTTCAGCACTATTTGGTGCTGGTCTGCCAATGGTTCCGGGACTATTGCTGTCGGTGGCAGGGGTTGCACTTGTGGCTATGCTGGTAGAGCGGTTCGGCTTGCGTCCCGCTCGCTCCGATAATCCCCTGGTTTTGATTTTTCTCACTGTTGGCCTTTCAATTATTCTACGTGGTGCTATCAAGTTGATCTGGGGGAAAAATCGCATGGCGTTGCCGCCGCTCACCCCCGATATTCCAGTTAAGATTTTTGGTGCCAGCGTCCTGCCACAAACACTCTGGATTCTGTTGTTGACCATAATTGCAATCGGCCTACTGACCTGGTTCTTTTATCGAACCTCTTTAGGTTTATCGATGCGCGCCGTTGCCTCCAACCCGACAGCAGCAGCAGTGGTAGGAATCCCCGCTGGGCGGGTGCGGCTGACCAGCTACGCGATAGCTGGAGCACTGGGTGGATTAGCCGGGGTGTTAGTCACCCCGATCACAACGCTCAGTTATGACGTTGGTGTCTTACTCGGCCTGAAAGGGTTCGCAGCCGCCATTCTTGGTGGATTTGGATCATTCCCCGGAGCGATTCTCGGTGGCCTTGGACTGGGCCTGCTCGAATCTCTCTCGGCTGGTTATATTTCGAGTGCCTATAAAGATGTGGTCGCTTTTGTAGTGCTCCTTCTAGTGCTGTTTGTACGGCCTAAGGGGTTGTTGGGGCAATAATTAATTTTAACGGAGAGGCGCAGAGAAAATCTCATTTTGGGGGTTAAAAACCAAAAAAGCTTCCATGCCCTTCTCTGCGAACTCAGCGTTCTCTCCATCTCTGCGTTAAATGATTTTGAATTAAAAGGTTAGTTAAACATGAAAAATGAAATTCAACTCTTAATGGGTAACGAAGCAATTGGACAGGGATTGATTGAAGCTGGCTGTCAGGTTGCTGCTGCCTATCCCGGCACCCCATCAACAGAAATCCTGCAGGCAATGATTGATCGACAGGTTCAAGCAGTTGAACCGATCCATATTGAGTGGTCGGTCAATGAAAAAATTGCCTTCGAAGTTGCACTAGCTGCCAGTTATACCGGCAAACGATCCGTGGCCGTTATGAAACAAGTAGGGCTGAATGTGGCAGCTGATCCTTTTATGCGGACCGCCTATATCGGAGTCAAAGGGGGGATGCTAACCGTTGTAGCGGATGATCCGGGACCGCACAGTTCTCAGAATGAACAGGATACCCGACTGTTCTGCCTGCAAGCGCGGGTTCCGGTTATTGATCCGGCCAGCCCCGCTGAAGCGAAAGAGTTCATCCAGCCAGCGTTTGAATTGTCGGAAAAATATGAACTCAATATTGTTTTACGCCCAACCACCCGCATCTGCCACTCACGCCAAAATGTCTCCATTGCTGAGCCGATAACCCTTGAGCGGCAGGCCAATTTTGAACTGGACACCCCCCGCTGGGCGGCTACCCCGGCTTTTCTTCCGGCACTACATCGGAAGTTGAACACTAACCTGGAGAAGATTTCTGTCGAAGTCGATTGGCAGCCGCGTCTGACTCCGGGAGATAACAGCCAGCCACGGACTGCCCTGGTTGCCTCGGGAATTGTTTATGGCAACCTGGTTGATTTGCTCGAAGAATTGGATTTAAGCAATAAGATCGATCTTTACCAGGTATTGATGCCTTATCCACTCAATCCAGATTTTTCGAGAAATTTACATGAAAAGTATGATCATATCCTGATTCTGGAAGAGACTTATCCGGTCATCGAACCGCAACTGGCTCACCCCGGTAGCTCTGGCAAACAGAATGGGAGTGTCCCTCGTGAGGGAGAACTGACACCAGATGTCATCCATCAAGCTTTGGCTGATTTTCTCGGTCTGGCTCCTCCAGCAGAAAAACCGGAAGAACGTCGCGGACAACGACCTTCTCTCTGCCCTGGCTGTTCTCACCGAACCGCTTTTTACAGTATTAAGAAATGTTTCCCAAAAGGGATTTATCCTTCCGATATCGGTTGTTACACTCTGGGGATAAATCTAGGTGCAGTCCATACAGTCCACTGTATGGGTGCCTGTATCAGTCAGGGAGCAGGCTTCTATCAAGCCTATCAACAGGATGATGGGGAATTCCCAACCATCGTCGTTACCATCGGCGACTCAACTTTTTTCCATGCCGGAATTCCCGCACTGATTAATGCCGTGATCCAGCAGGCACGAATTATTATTGTAATTCTTGATAATGCCACTGCCGCTATGACCGGTGGTCAGCCGGTACCACACATGGGAATTGCAGCTGGTAACAAAGCAACCAAAGCTGTTTCTATCGAACCCCTGATTAAAGCAAGCGGAGTTGAATTCCTCGAAGTATGCGACCCCTATGACAACGAACGTTTCGAGACTCTGCTGAAAAAAGCCGACTCCTACATTCGCAGCTCGGAGGGAGGCGTTGCTGTACTGATTGCCCGTCACGGCTGCATCATGGATCCGGCAGTGCGCAAATCTCAGGATTCATTTCTGGTAACGATTAAAGACAACTGCATCGGCTGTCGAATCTGTGTCGATAAATTTGAGTGTTCAGCACTCTCTATGGACGAGGAGAATAACGTTGCCGTTGTCAATCAAGATCGCTGTATTGGCTGTGGCACCTGTATCCCAGTCTGCCCGGTCGATGCCATCATCAAGGAGGAAAAATCATGAAACAGCAGATCATCGTCAGTGGAATTGGTGGTCAGGGAGTGCTGTTTCTGACCCGAGTTATCGCTCAGGTTGCTGTCAATCGTAACATCCCGGTTCTAACATCTGAAACCCACGGCATGGCGCAACGTGGCGGAACGGTTCTTTCAACCATCAAAATTGGTAATTTTTCCAGTCCGTTGATTCGCACCGCGCAAGCTGATCTTGGAATATTACTCTGGGAAGCCAACCTTCCAGTGCATCGTTCGCTGCTGAAAGGCAATGGGAAACTGTTGATTAATGCAGAAAATGCTGGGGAAGGAACCCGGATCGACGCCTCGAAAATTGCCCGAAGGTTGGGGAATTCAGTGCTGGCAAATTTAGTGCTATTAGGTTTGGCAGTCCAACAAAAGGCTCTATTCTACAATGCAGAAGAGTGTGAAGTAGCAATTAAACAGCTAGCACCAACGAAATTTGTAAAACAAAACTTAGCAGCTTTTCACATGGGGTTGAATAGTTAAACTCCCCAAGCAAAAAGCTGCTGAGGAATCAGAACCGCACCAGCAAACCACCAAAGGGGCCGGAAAATTTAGTTTCAACAAAAACATCATCCTCATCGATTTTTAAATCAAAATAACGTACTCCAGCATAGAGCCCAACCATTGGGTAAGGTGAAAATTCCAGCTGTGCTTCGGCATCCAGAAAATGGTTACCGTCAAACTCCATATAGCCAATTCGTCCAGTGATACCGAGGAAATCCGCCAGGGCAACGCGGGTGCGGACACCGATGGTTGGAATCGGCGCAGTGACAGATTCCGATTCAATAAACCCTTGTGTCAGGTCATTAAAAGTAACATCAACGTCGGCGATTTTAACTGCCAGTTCAAGTCCCAATTGAAAGCGGGTGGGCAAATCATCGAAGTTGAGCAGATAGTAAGTGTAGCCAATATCGTAGAGATTAATGTCCAAATCCGTTTTGACGGTATCGTCCACGCTGAACGGTTCACCGTTAAATTCACCATCGACAGTCAGGATTCCGGTTCCGGAGAAACCAATTGGCAGATAATTAAATGAAAAGTGGGAACTTCCCCACTGTAAAGCAATTTCTGAGGTTAGATTTTCGCTATCATCCAAGTTTAAATCTCTCTCCAAATCAACCTTTTGTCCCACTCCATCAACAGTTCCAGCAATAGAACCTTCCGGGCTAAGTAGCTGATAACCTCCTTTTAGAGAAAAGAGTTCATCAGCAAAAGAGGTTGTAGAGAACAACAGAAAAACAACGAGCAGGGGTAGAACTTTACATTTGTTTAGCATGAGCGTCTCCTTTTAAGGTCAATATTGTGATTTCAGGATGGTAACAAAGATTAAATTTGTTGTCAGCGATTCTAATTTGTTTCTATCCATAAAAGTTCCATAGCGTGACTGATATCTGATCCAATCAGCTATTTTTCCGCCTTGAATGCTAATTCCCAGAAAGTGCTATAATGACCAATAAAGTAATCTTTCCAGATAAAACACTCGAGGACAAAAGGAGTTAGATGATGAATAGGCGACAAGCACTTCTAATAATGGCCTCACAAACAGGATTATTATGGATGGCAGCAAACGGATTTGCGGGGCACAACAAAAATATAGCCTCAACAACACCCGGCAAGATACGGGTTTATTCTGCAGAACAAGGTGATTATATTTTGGTCGACAAGGTATTAAATAGCGAGGAAAAATGGAAACGATTATTAACGTCAGAACAATACCATGTTTTGCGCGAAGAAGGAACAGAACGGGCTTTCACTGGAGAACTGCTGAAGAATAAAGAACATGGGGTCTATCGCTGTGCTGCCTGTGGCAATGATCTGTACCTTTCCGAAAGCAAGTTTGATTCCGGCACCGGCTGGCCCAGTTACTATGAACCTATTGCCAAGGAAAATGTCTCAATCCGGGAGGATAAAAGTTTTTTCACGACCCGCAATGAACTGATCTGTAGCCGTTGTGAATCCCATTTGGGACACGTATTTGATGATGGGCCACCTCCCACAGGAGAACGCCACTGCATTAATTCAGTCTCGTTACAATTCAAAAAATTGGAAAAATAGAGATCCTTCGGGAGTCAATGATGAAAAGTTTTCTTATTCTTATAACCTTACTGTTGGTGCCATTTGTAAATAATTCGCTCGCCGAAACAAATCGCGCCATTTTTGCCGGAGGCTGTTTCTGGTGTATGGAATCTCCATTTGAAAAACTGGAGGGAGTCGATGAGGTCATCTCCGGTTATACCGGAGGGACAAAACTGAATCCAACTTACCAGGAAGTTTCTGCCGGAGGAACTGGCCACACCGAAGCGGTCGAGGTTCATTACGATCCGCAGCAGGTGTCCTATAAAAAGCTGCTGGAAGTATTCTGGATGCAGATCAACCCGACCGATGCAGGTGGGCAGTTTGTCGATCGAGGCACCCAATATCGCAGTGAAATTTTCTTTCTCAATCCTAAACAAAAACAACAGGCAGAACAATCTAAAAAAAATCTGACAGGATCGGGGCAATTTAGCCAGCCGATCGTAACTGAAATCACCGCGGCAGGAAAATTTTACCCGGCAGAAGAGTATCATCAAGATTATCACAGCAAGAATCCGCTGCGCTACTGGTACTACCGAGGTGGTTCCGGGCGGGATGATTTTCTTGACAAGGTCTGGGGTAAGGATCGTTAGAATCTAGATGATGCGGAATAAGAATCAACTCTCTCTTTAATTTGAAAAACGGATATTTTGGTCACCTCAAGTAAAAAACCTCAACCCACATAAACAACGATGAATCACCATAGAAAAAATATTAAAATATCACATAGCTTATCGATATTTATCTTGATCAGACATTGATGTAAGTATTGACCCTCTTGCCGTGGAATTTCTATGAATGCTCAGTATAATCTATCTAAAAAATCATTATTTGAGTTAGGACTATCTCACACAAATAATAACGCTAGCAGTTTGCCTTATGATAGATATGAGTCCAATGCCTTGTCCGTGGGATACTACGATGCCCTCCCACTGAACATTCTATTCAGCTTTCAACCCTCTTTTTCTGTCAATAAATATGATTCAAGTGACCCTGTTGACAATGGAAAAACTAGAAAAGATAACAAGCTTTCTCTGAGTCTAAATCTTTATACAAACATTGAGGCTATGGGGAAAATTCTTACCCCGGTTATTGGATATACATATACGCACAACGAATCAAATATCAGCAGAAGAGACTTTGAACGGAATTTGGTTTCATTCGATATTAGGGCGCAATTTTAACATTTTTTGATACAAAAACATTATTCTTCAAAAAGGGTAAAGGTACAATAGCAACACCACAGCATTCGACTAATCCGACCCATACTCCGAAAAAGCCATGACTTTTTCGGAGTATGGGTCACTCTTAGCCAGCATGAAGCGCTATCTTGAGAAATATATTCTGGAATATTTACTGGACATGCTATAGCAACCCATATTACAGTAACCGAAGTTGCTAAAATATGGGTTGTGGGTGAGCTTGTTATGAGATTTTACAATCGAGAAAAAGAACTCGAATTGCTACGGCGAATTGAGAAATCATCACAGACGTCATCCAAAATGACGGTTATTGTCGGACGTAGAAGAATAGGCAAAACTAAACTGGTTCAAAAAGCATTCGCTCATAAGCTCTATTTTTTTGTGGCCAAAAAAAATGAAGTCCTACTTTGTGAAGAATTTACTGCAATCATTCAAGACAACCTGAAGATCAAGGTTCATGGTCAATTTGTTAAATTCAGAGATCTGTTTGAGTTCCTTCTCGAACAATCAAAAACTCGTCCATTTACTCTGGTTATTGACGAATTTCAAGAATTTTTAAGTATCAACGCCAGTCTTTATTCTGATATGCAAAATATCTGGGATAGCTACAAAGACAGCTCAAAAATGAATCTGGTATTAAGTGGTTCTGTTTATTCTCTTATGAACAGGATATTCGAGGATAAAAAAGAACCATTGTTTGGTCGTGCCAATCACAAAATCCACCTGAAACCTTTTTCCATAACGACTATGAAAAAGATTCTACAGGAGAACTCTCCCGATTTTAGTCCTGACGATTTACTGTCTTTCTATATCTTAACAGGAGGGATTGCCAAGTATATTGAAATATTTGTTGACCATAAGGTTTTCACCCTGAACGACCAGTTGGATCTTATCTTTGATGAATATTCTCTTTTTTTGGAGGAGGGGAAAAATATTCTGATTGAAGAGTTTGGCAAAGACTACACAACCTATTTTTCGATTCTTTCCCTTATAGCTTCATCAAAAACCACAAGGAGCGAAATCGAAGGAACTTTGGAAAAAAATGTTGGTGGGCATCTTGATCGACTGGAAAATGAATACACCATCATCAAAAAGGTAAAGCCGGTTTTTGCTAAACCTGGTAGCCGAACGGTGAAATATGAAATTATTGATAATTTTTTTAACTTTTGGTTCAGGTTTATCTATAAATATAAAAGTGCCATAGAAATCGAAAATTATCCTTATGTAAAACAGATTGTTTTAAGGGATTATTCGACCTATAGCGGTCATTTTTTGGAGAAGTTCTTTATTGAAAAACTGAAACTAACCCATGATTTTTCCATGATCGGGACTTATTGGGAAAAGAAGAACCTCAACGAAATTGATATTGTGGCAGTTAATGACGAGTTAAGAACAATACTCATTGCCGAAGTCAAAAAGAATAAAGACGAGATAAACCTCCATCAACTTAAAAATAAGGCAGCAAAATTGCTGGTTAAGTATCCAGAACACAATACGCAATTTATCGGATATTCATTGGAGGATATGTAAAGAGTTATCGCTTAATACTTGATACTAACGCACCTTCTTCCGCCCCTTTGGTACCCGTTTGCGCCGGGTGCGTTTTTCGGGGAGCTCTACAACAGGTGAGATTGCAGCCATCTCTTCTTTGGTCTTAGCGGCTGAGACACTGATACAACGGTCAAGCAGACGGGTCCCATCAAGCATATTGATCGCTTCTTTGGTTTCAGCATCATTGGACATGCAGACGAAAGCAACCCCTTTGAATTGACCATTTTTAGGATCTGTAACCATGTTGATAGAACGAACTGTCCCACAGACCGAAAAGAGTTTGTGGATATCCTCTTCGGTGATATCATAGGAGAGTTCACCAACAAAGATATCCTTGATTTTTGGTTTGTTTTTCATTCAGTTTCCACTTTCATATCAAAAGCCCCTGGCCCTTCATTGGGACGTTCCAGGGAAATTGCCCCGAGACTCCCGGCTCTAAATTCACGCAGCAGTGATTCTGCCGCCCGATAAAGATCGACATCTCCCCCTTTGATCAGACAGCCACGACGACGGCCGATCTCTGCAACGATAGCTAGCGGGGTTTCCGGCAATTCCGACAATTTATAACGCTGCAATAGCATCGCCGGATACTTTTCACCCAGGTATCGGGCTGTCGTGAGGCCAACTTCAACGGTATCGTAAGCGTTGTCACCAATGGCACCACTGGCAGCCAGACGACAGGCTCCCGCCAGGTTATCAAGAACCGGCCAAAGTAAACCGGGAGTATCGGAGAGGAGAATCCCGTTACGCAGATCAATCTGCTGCGGACAGGTGGTAATCGCCGGTTTGTCCCCCACCCGTGCCATCTTCTTTCCTGCCATCGTGTTAATCAAGGTTGACTTGCCAACATTAGGAATTCCAACAACCAAAACCCGGAGCGGTTTTCCCACTTTGGTCCGTGCCGGAAGAATTTTACGGCAAAGTTTGGGAAGCAGCCCAGCATCACGACGGTTTCTGGCATCAAGAGGAATTGCTTTAACTTCCTGCTGCTGCTCAAAAAAATTAACCCAGTTTTTCGTTACACTCGGATCGGCTAGATCATTTTTATTGAGAACTTTGATACAAGGCTTATCTCCACGCAAACGTTCCAGTAACGGATTGGCGCTACTGGCTGGAAGCCGGGCATCGAGAACTTCAATAACCAGGTCGATTTTTGGCAGTATCTCAATAATCTGTGCCCGGGCTTTTTTCATATGACCCGGGTACCAGTCAATAATCATATATTTTCTCTTCCAAAGAATAGATACCAGCAAATCCGGGACTGTCCCAAGTTTTTGCGGTGCAAACCACTGTATTTTCATAGTCCGTAAACATCTGGGACAGCCCCCCGATGGAACTGGGGACAGTCCCGAGTTTACTAGTTTTTCTCAGCGTCCTCTGCGTCTCTCCGTTAAAAAGCCTGTGTAGTCATTTTATTCCCTATTCCCGTACTTTTTGAATCAGCACCAGATCAGCCAGTACCAGCGCCGTCATGGTTTCGACAATTGGGACAGCTCTGGGAACAACGCAGGGGTCGTGGCGACCTTTGGCTTCCAAAGTTGTTTCAGAACCAGAATAATCGGCTGTTTGCTGTGCCTGTCCAATTGTTGCCGGTGGTTTGAATGCTACGCGAAAATAGACAGGTTCACCATTGGAAATGCCACCTTGCACACCACCACTGTTGTTAGTTGTGGTACCGAGCCGATCACCTTTTTTAATAAAAGGATCGTTGTGGTTCGAACCGCGCATCCGGGCACCCGAAAAGCCCGAGCCAATTTCAAAACCTTTGGTCGCCGGAAGCGACAGCATTGCATGCGCCAGTTTTGCTTCCAAACGATCAAAAACAGGTTCTCCCAATCCCACCGGAAGGTTACGGCAGACACAGCTGACCACTCCACCGACCGAATCTTTAGCCTCACGGGCAGCAACGATTTCACCCGTCATTTTTTCTGCAGCCTCAACATCGGGACAGCGAATTTCGTTGCCGTCAACTTGCGCTCTGGAAATCGTTTCCATATCAATATTGTTGCTATCGTGGTCACCGACAGAACTGACCCAGGCGACAATTTCAATGCCATGCTCTTCCAACAGATATTTCTCCGCGATCGCTCCCGCTGCAACCCGACCGATCGTTTCTCTGGCACTGGAACGACCACCGCCGCTGGATGCGTGGATTCCGTATTTCATCTGGTAGGTATAATCGGCATGTGAGGGACGTGGGATCTGACTCATTGAGCCATAATCTCCCGGACGCTGATCCTTGTTATTAACCAACATCCCAATCGGGGTCCCAAGAGTCAGACCATTTTCAATCCCGGAAAGAATCTTGACCTGATCCGCTTCATCCCGCTCAGTCCCCAGTTTGTTACCGCCCGGTCTGCGGCGATCAAGTTGAACTTGAATATCTTCAGCTGCCAGAGAGAGGCGCGGTGGAACGCCATCGACAACAACACCCACGGCTGGGCAATGGGACTCTCCAAAAGTACTGATTCTAAAGATACGACCGAAACTTGACATATAAAATCTCTCTACATAAAAATTTGCTTCATCGTCATGATTGAAAATTCTTCGCAGCATAGCAGAAAAACCTGCCGGGGGCTATTTTGATCACCATCCAGCGCACGGCAAATTTGTTCTAACTCGGGCTCACGCATGACACCGAAGAATTTTTCG
>JAOZOH010000079.1 GCA_029933365.1 Desulfuromusa sp.
ATGAAAAAAGACTATTTGCAATTAGCAGCAATAATCCTCTGTCTTTTGTTTTTCATGTTGTTGTGCCTGCCAAGATCTGAGGATACTTTTGTGAGATTTGGTAAAGCTTATGCACAATATCGAGAGATGCAGGAGGTTGCACTATGGTCGCATTAACCATGCACGCGGCTAACCGGATTCTTGAGCGAAAGATTCCCTATGCAGCGATTGTTGCCTGCCGCAAGGTCGCACCAATCCTCAATGAGAAGCCACTGAAGTTTCGCTATCAGGGACTGGTTATTGTCGCAAAAAAAACTACAGGCTCCCCCCGGATCATCTCCGTGTGGAGGGCAGAATGACCAGAAGACATGAACAAATATTAAATCGTGAAGATGGCTCAACCGTTAGGCTAGTAGCAGAATATTGTCCTAGCTTTTTTACAAAGCCATCTATTAACTATTATGCGTTCATTCAGCCGAAAGGCTCAAAAGAATGGAAACTGTTCACACCACACTCCTCACCAGACAAAAGTTTAAATGGTTTGTCAGTTGATGAGTATTTTAAGCGTGGACGAAAAGGTCTGCTTTCGATTGTCACTCCCGCCGAGATTTTAAAAGCAGGTATGGAGTTACATGAGAAACTGCGCCTTAATTTCTAAGATATTCACCCACCCTGACCGGGAGGAGACAACCTCTTTCCCGGATGGGGAATTGTGTCTTCTTCCGGTCGATTATTGACAAGGAGAAGAGACATGCAGGAAAAACAATTCAGCATCGCAACAACCTTTGCTCTGGAAGAACTCCCCAAAGAGTTGATGATTCACGGTTTTGCCGAACGGACTCCGTTCGTTCCCAGCATCGACCCGGATTATCAATTCCGCAAGGAACTTCTTTCAGACCTTCTTGCCTGGCACATGCTCGGCGGAATTGAAGGACTCTATCTTTCCGGTCCTACCGGATCCGGAAAATCCACTCTGATTACCCAGGTTGCTGCCCGTTTGAACATTCCTGTTCAGCGGGTTACCGCTCACAGTCGGCTGGAAACGCCTGAGTTGATCGGTCACTACGCTCTGGTTGACGGCTCCATGTCTTTTATGGACGGCCCTCTCACCACGGCCATGCGGGAAGGACACTGGTTCCTCCTCGATGAGATTGATCTGCTCGATCCGGCGACTGCTGCTGGCCTCAACGGGATTGTCGAAGGTTCACCTCTGGTGATCCCCGAGAGAAACGGAGAAATGGTCCATCCTGCTGCCGGTTTCCGCTTTATTGCAACAGGGAACACGGCAGGTGCCGGTGACCAGACGGGACTCTACCAGGGGACCATGCGTCAGAATCTGGCTTTTATGGACCGCTTCTGGATGGTTGAAATTGGCTATCCCGAGCAGGAACAGGAGAAGCTGATCTTGGCAAAGGTTGCTCCCGGTATTCCTGAAGGAGTCAGAGATGGGATGATTGCGTATGCAACTGAAGTACGAAAACTATTTATGGCGGGACAACTCGAAGTCACCCTCTCCACGCGGACCCTCGTCCGGTGGGCGAAAATGTCGGAATTCTTCCGTCCGCTCGCCAACCAGGGGAAAAATCCGCTGCAACACGCACTGGAACGGGCACTCACCTTCCGTGCAGAACCCGAAACCCGCAGCTCGCTGGCAGAGATTGCCCAGCGTATTTTCGGCTAAAGGAGGGACACAATGAAAACACTTTTAAGGTTTGATAACCCTGATGGGACGACCAAAGATTGGTTTGGCGAAGCCCATAATGGGGGAGTCAATATTTCGTGGGGAAAAACCGGGAGAACCATGCAAGGAATCTTCTTAAACCCAATGAAATGTAAAAACAACTCGCCTTTTCGGGAACTTGAAGAGAGAGCGAACAAAAAAAGGCAAAAGGGGTACTACGACGTACACCTTAACGAAGATGAATCGCCAGCAATAAAACCAGAGTCAGAGCCTGTCCCAGAGTCACGAAATGCAGCTGAAATTTCGGCGGCTATCAACAAGTGGTCAGCTCAAAGTTCAGGATCCTGGTTTTAGGCGATAACCCAAAATTTGATTGAATAACCCAACCCCGCCACGGGGGAGACATTCTCCCCTGATGGGGACAGGTGTTTCCTCCGTGTCCAATAAAAACAAGGAGAAACACCATGCTGAATCACCTACAAAAACTCGTTTGCTTTAGTCTCGATGTCCACATCTGGAGCGGCAGGAAGAAGCTCACTTCTGCTGATCTTAATCTGGGCAGTGAAGAGATCCCCCCGGAGGAACTTGCGTCCCTGGGAGCTAAAAAGGTCTGTCACCCGGTTCTGTTGACCCGGTTTCAGGCGTTGCGTCGTCGTGCTGAACGTATCTGCGAAGCGGCTGGTGTTCGCTTTCTAGGTGGCTTTGCCATACCGGAAGAGAAGGCCAAAGAGGTCGCAATGGAACTGGAAGCGGTCGCGACTGATTTTGAGGCTGAGAAACAGGAATTTCTGAAAAGCTATGCCGAGAATATGCAGGTATGGCTGACAAATCTCCCGGATCGCTGGCGGACAATGGTGGAACAAGCCATTGAATCGTCCGATCATGTTGCCACCCGACTCTCCTTCGGCTTCCAGACCTTTCAGGTTTCTGGTGTCGAAGGGTTGGGCAGCGGTCTTGAAAAAGCCGCGAGCAGACTTGGTGACCAACTCTTTCAGGAAATAGGGCAAGCATCCCGTCTGACATGGAGTCAGTCTTTCCAGTCACGGACAAGAGTAAGCCAGAAAGCTTTGCGTCCGATCCGCAGTATCCTTGAAAAAGCGAAGGGCCTGGTCTTTATCCAGCCATCGCTTGGATTGGTGATCACCGGTATCGAACAGGAGTTGGATGGTTTACCCAAGTCCGGCTATATGGAAGGTCGTGATTTTCATGCCTTGGTCGGCATCCTTAACACTCTGTCCAATCTTGACAATATCAATCTCAACGTCGAGGAAGAACAGAAAGAGCCCGAGGATTCCTCAGATCCGGAAGAATCGAAGCCTGAAGAGAGAGCGGTGACAGATGATAGCGTCGGAGTTGATCCGATTGTCATCGCAAAAGATGCAAACACTGAAGTTGATGTTGAGAGTGTTTTTGCACCGATCCCCGAATTGGGCCAGAGGTCAACTATTGTCACACCTCCGATCACCTGGTTTTAGGGGGCACTATGATGGATGTTTCCAAAATCAAAAATCACATCATCAAGCATCTCGAAAATATTGATCTGTGCTTTCTGAAAAGTGCGCTCCAGTTTGTCTTTGAGCAACATCAAGACGAACAAGAGTTACTGCACAATCTTGAAAGCTATAACAGCCCCGACCAAGAAATATTCTTGCAGGAGGCAAAACAACAGGTTGAAAAAAACAAGACATGGACCGAAAGGGTGACTGGCCGCATCGCAGAACTTGAGATGGCGACTTAACCTTTTCACCACTCCCCGCCGTTCCGGGACGTTTGATTCTATCCGACGCCCCGAACGGGGGGCGTCCGTGGAGGTTCTATGAATATTTCAAAATCACTGCCGATTGTCGCAAAGGCAATGGGTGATCAAATGGGGGTTAATGTAGTCATTCGCGGGAACAGTGCGGCAACAAATGGGAGAACCATTTACTTGCCAGAGCTTCCGAAAGACGACACTGAGGCGACTTTACTGGCGCGAGGTTTTCTCGACCACGAGGCCGCCCATGTTCGGCTGACGGACTTTTCCGTTGTCGAAGCCGATTACAACCCTTATCTGAAAAATCTTATCAACATCATTGAAGATATAAGGATCGAGAAGGAGATGGGACGGCTCTATCCAGGCTGTGCTGTTAATCTGCGAAAACTGGCGAATCACCTGGCTGAAACCGGGAGTTTCGATTTCGACCCTGACCAACCGGATCAACTGTTTCTCGGTTGGGTGCTGGCTCGATGTCGCAGCAGGATTCTGCGTCAGAACGGTCTTGATTCTGTCTTTAAAAATGCAAACGAGATCCTCGAACCCTCCCTGGGAACAGAACTGTTTGGTAAAGTCGGCAGGCTGCTTGATAATGTCAGTAGCCTAAAGACAACCAAAGCATCGCAGACTGTTGCTGTTCGTATCCTCCAGTTGCTTCGGCAGGAACAACAGCAGAACCAGTCCTCAGAATCTTTTTCAGAAGAGGAACAAGGGGAGGGTGAACAGGGTCAAAGCGATTGCTCCGAGTCCAATCAGGACAACGAAACGGATGATTCCGACGATACACCTCGAGAGTCCAGATCGTGGCAAGAGCAGAATCAAAACGACGGCAATGACAGCAGCCAAGGAAAAGACTCATCTGAGTCCACCTCGGACGCTGAGAACCCGCCACAAAACAACGAAACCAGTGCTGACATTCTCAATCAGATCCTTAATTCCTCCCCTGCGGAAGAGTATGGAGATGTTGGAGAAATGGTCGGGGCAGAGCTGGAAACAAAGGCAGAAGAAACAACCCCAGCTACCGCAGAAATGCTCTACCCGGGTGAAGCTGGAGGATCTGTAGATTTTAGTTTTCCTCCGGATCTGGGAACCGTCCGGCGTAATACCTCTGTGCTTCGGTCCCGCCTTGGATCTTTGGTCCAAGCATCGAAACTACAGAGATCATGCGCCGGTCGATCCGGACGAAGAATAGATCAGCGTGTCCTGTGCAGACTTCCTGTCGGTGACACACGGATTTTTCGTAAAAAAGAGGAAAAAACAGCAGTTAATACCGCTGTCATTATCCTTCTTGATCGCTCCGGGTCGATGAACAGCAGAATATCTTTGGCAGCAGAGGCAACCCTGGCCGTCACAGATGCGCTGTATACCGTTCCCGGTGTCAGTGTCTGCTCAGCAGCATTTCCAGGTCCAGGGAAAACCGTCATTCCCCTCACCCTGTTTGGGGTAGCTCCGGCTCAGACCATCAACAAGTATGGGATCGTGGCTGATGGGGGAACCCCTCTTGCACATGCTCTTGGATGGGTGGCAGTTCAATTTGCCTTACGTCAGGAGCCACGCAAGATATTGGTGGTTGCAACCGACGGTGCCCCCTCAGATCCTGCACGGACTCAAAACTATCTGAGGCGTCTGGCAGATCAGGGGATTGAGCAGATGGCCATTGGAATCGGGGATGGTGGTGTTTGTGGAAATTACTTTAAAAACCACAAGTCAATCCAGACGATCCATGAATTGCCGAATGTGTTGTTCGATATGCTCAAGAGTGCTCTGACAAATTGATAAAAACAATTCATATATTAACCCAGCCAGGGAGGAGTTATCCCCTGTCAGGGGCTTCTCCCTGTAGCTGTCCAACAAGGAGAAGTTATGAAAAAGATACTTGAAATCCACATCAACAACGAATTCGTTGAGGGTCCGGAGGTCGCTGTCATCGAGATAGACGATAAACTCCAGTCCCGCATCCAGCAGCTCGCCTCGGCAGCCAAAATTCTTGATGTTTATTCGGTCAGGGAATTCAACGGTTATCCCGAACTCTTCATGCGTGATTACGACAATGAAGAAGAGATGATCATTCCCCGCCCTCCAGAGGACGGAGACGAGGAAATGACTTGCCGGGTGGAATGTGTGACCTTGAATGTCACGTCATCGGACTTCTATTGGAGTGGATACGTCAAACATACCGACATCCGCTTTGAAACCGAAACCGTTAGTCTGAATGACCTGGGAATCTCCCCGCAACCGATACCGCCGAAGGTCGAAGTCCTGAAGAGGATTGAAGCGTCATTGTGTACCGGAAGCGTAAATGATCCTGCGGTACAGGAGGTCATGAAAGCCGAGGTGCGCCGTGTGCTGCTTCTCAGGCCAGGTGAGTTTTCTTGAAACCGGATGGTAAACTCTGAACTGATAAATACCAAACCCATGACGGGGATTCTTTCCCCGTTGCGGGGGAAGTTTCCCCAAAAAGAAGGAGAGATGACAATGGTAGAAAAACAATCACGACCGAAAAAGATCTCAGGGGAAACTCTTGAAATGAATTCTCCCTGTGGAAAAATCTACGTCACGATGAACGACAACCTGGATACAGGCGACCTCATAGAGGTGTTCGTCAGGTTCGGGAAGTCTGGGACTTGCGCTAGCTTGGTTGCCAATGCGCTGACGATCATCACGTCTTACGGACTTCGTTCCGGTATGGATGTTGGTGATGCGATCAAAGGTTTGATTGGCCATGGATGTCATAAGGCACCGGTGGTCGATGGCGAGGAAACTATCCTGTCCTGCGTTGACGCTATTGGCAAAGCTATCCGTATTCATACGGGGCTTGTGCCGGTAGAAGAAGAACAGGAGACTAGTGACAATACGGAGGAGAAAGCGACATGAAGAAAGGACTAATTCTGGTTTTTATTGCCCTAGTGCTATCTGGCTGTTCCGCAGCGAGTCTACAGAAGGCTGAACAAAACACCAGAGTGACCGGCATGGTGCCTGGCGGGGGAATTATTTATCTCCCGATCTTGCTGGCATCGACAATTGCTGGAAGCCCAAAAATCACTGAAGCAGACAGACAGGATATAGGGAAACAACTCAGTGAAAAGAGATCTAAAATTCCTGGCTGCATTAAATGGCCTGGACACGTCATCGGACCGGAAAAATTCCCGGTTGATTATGCTTGTCCAGTGGATCCGGATTGGGATGAAATTCAGGCTCAGATCCGGTTTGGCAAAACACAGCAGCAGGATGATATTCACACAACAGCGGCAACAACAAAAGCTGCTGACTAGATTTTGATATTGTGACGGATAGTTGCGGCGGGACTTAACAGTCCCCCGCTCCTGTCTCCTTTCAGGCGAAGTCCAGTAGGGCTTCCTGGATCTCCAGTCTTACACGACGGGGGATGTGGGAAGCCCTACTGGTTTCAACATCACTTCACCTCAACAAAAGGAGAACAGCCATGTCCGTCAAAGTCAAAATCAACAATCGAAATTTTACACTCTCTTGGGACGAGTTTGAGAAACTGGTTTTAAGAAAGACCCTGCGTGCTACGGTGGAAATATTGAGCATGGGGTAATAACGAGAGGGGTGGCACTAGTGCTGCCCCTTTTTTTTGTGCAAAAATATTCCTCCATCATTAATCATTTTCGAGATTAACTTATCTGAAATAACAGAGAACTAAGTTGTCTATACCAAAGGCAAACAGTCCCACCTTGTTGTATATGCCGGTGACAGGTGCGATTGCTTCATGAACCAGTCTTTCTTTGGTCGCTGACCTCCAAACCAAATCTGCCCCTGACCACTGTGGTTGATAGTGTCGATAGCATGCATCAGTTTGTCACGGTTTGAATCATCAGCTTGGGAATGAAATAGGTCAAACTGAACTTGGTCGGGTGAGCAAAAGTCACCCAGCATCACACCAGCTTTGGCATAGCGATAGCCATCTCTCCAGATCGAATCAAACAGCTTGGAAGTCAGAGCAAGTATGTCACGGGTATCAGAGCTAGATTGAATCAGTTTCCCGGTTGCTGAGTTGCTGTAATAGGGATCGGTCTTGATATGGGGGCTGGTACGGATAAAAACATTAACCGTTTTGGCAAGCAGGCCTTCTCCTCTTAACTTTTCAGCAGCTCTTGCCGCAAATTCGCAAATGGTTTCACGGAGCATTGAGCTATCAGTGATCTTCTTTTCAAAGGATCTGGAACAGACTATCTGCTGCCGTGGGGCAGGGGAATCATCAAGCTCAATACAGGATTCCCCATTCAACTCTCTGACAGTGCGATCCATAACGATTGAGTAGTGCTGCTTGATCTGATGAGCGTTGATTTGAGCCAGTTTTAGTGCGGTAGTGATCCCCTTTGCCTCCAGGCTCTTGGTGTGTTTTCGGCCAACACCCCAGACTTCAGAGACAGGAGTGATAGCAAGGAGCCTCTTCTGCCGTTCTGGATCTGATAGATCAACAACTCCCTGGGTCGCTTTATATTTCTTGGCGGCATAGTTGGCTAGTTTTGCCAGAGTTTTAGTTGGAGCAATGCCAACGCAGACAGGGACACCGACATGCTGGTAAACAGTTGCTCTGATCTTTTGGGCATATTCTTGCTTGTTTTTAAATCCAGAGAGGTCAAGAAAAGCTTCATCAATGGAGTAAACCTCCAGATTAGGTGAGAACTCTTCCAGAGTCTGCATCACCCGAGCTGAGATATCCCCATAAAGAGTGTAGTTGGAGGAGAAAACATGAACCTTATGTCGTTTGATCTGGTCGATGACCTGAAAGAGAGGTGTTGCCATCTTGATCCCTAGATCTTTAACCTCCTGAGACCGGGCAACAATACAACCATCATTATTGGAGAGAACAACAACAGGAACATTCTTGAGCTCTGGTCGGAACAGTCGCTCACAGCTGCAATAGAAGTTATTGCAATCGACCAGAGCAAAGGTGTGCTTCATGACTTTCTTAAGCTATGAATGGATGTCGTGACCACCCCGAAAATTTCCAAGTCAGAACCTTCCGGAATATCCAACGGATCATGATTCTTATTCATCGGAACCAGCCTGACACTGGGTGTTGTCTCGAGCTTCTTAACGGTCAACTCCCCATCAAATTCTGCAATAACAATATCGCCGTGCTGCGCTGTAAGAGAACGATCCACGACCAGAACATCACCGGGAAAGATCCCTGCATCAACCATTGAGTCTCCCTGTGCTCTGACGAAATAGGTAGCCGCAGGCTTCTTGATACAAAGTTCATTCAGATCAAGTTTCCGTTCACAGTAATCAGATGCCGGACTGGGGAATCCTGCGGGAACGTTATCGAGAAACAGGGGGATATCGAGTTGAGTAAATTCACTACTTTTGCCGATTTTTGTGACTTTCATTTTGCCTTTACCTTTATTGATGATTTGCTGACTTATCAAATTATGCGGAGACATAATGACAGGAAAAGTCACTGACTGAATAGTAGAATCGACTGCCTCCCAAAAAAACAAAAAAGAGAAGAAGGCTATCATCATCAACGATTGAAAATAATATGAGAACAAATTTATCGAGTAGCTGAGGAGGAGCAACTTTCCTCAGCTACTCGATGGAATTCAGTGTGGAATGAACCGAGAACTCTTTTTAACACAAAGGATCTGGTTTGAATTTTGAATTTTCAAATTTTACCACATTTAAAATTGAGCCTGAATTTACGCACATCCCGAAGAAATAGAACCTACTCACCATATTTAAGTTTTATTGCTTCAGCACACTATTTTCTATTTATGGCGTATTGACAATATTTTATATTTATGGCCTAATGCTCATATAAAATTCATGAGGCGAGAAAACCATGCAAAAGAAAATAATTTCTCCTGAATCTCTTGGCTTCGCTCTCAGGGAAGAGAGGAAGAAAAAAGGGCTGAATCAAACGGAACTGGGAAGGCCCGTCGGTATCGACCAGACCACTGTTTCCAAAGTTGAACAAGGAAAGCCGGGCACCCGACTTGATACCTTGTTTCGCCTACTTTCCACTCTTGATCTGGAGTTGATACTGCAACCCAAAAGTGTGTCATCCAGCACAACCGACAAAGAGGATTGGTAGGTGGGACGACAAAAACGTTCAGCAGCATTGTTTGTATCGATGAATGGTGAGTCGGTCGGCACCCTGAAACGCTCTTCAACCGGCAATCTAGAGTTCTCATATTGCAGAACATGGCTGGAAGCCGAAAAAAGTCGCCCCATCTCTCTGTCTCTTCCTTTGGGAAGAACGGTCTTTGCGGGAGACCGTGTTGAAAATTTCTTCGACAATCTTCTTCCAGACAGTCAGTCGATTCGTAACCGGATACAAACACGCTTCGGGGTCGCAACCAACAGAGCCTTCGACCTGCTTTGGCATGTCGGAAGGGATTGTGTCGGAGCACTACAACTGACACCAGGAGAAGAGATAGCCGACGTCAGGATGATTTCATCCCGTCCTCTCACGGATGAGGAAATTTCTGACAATCTGCGTAACTACCGGACTAGACCGCTGGGCATGCGAGCTGATGATGATTTTCGGATTTCCATTGCCGGGGCGCAGGAAAAAACCGCTCTACTCAAACGCGACAATCAGTGGCATCTTCCACAAGGGACTACCCCAACCAGCCACATTTTCAAACTCCCCATCGGACAGATTGAACATAGTGGCCTCGATCTATCCGACAGCGTTGAAAACGAATGGCTCTGCCATCTCATTTTGAAAGCGTATGGATTGCCCATCGCCCATACCGAGATCGGTGTTTTCGATGACATAACGACTTTGATCGTAGAAAGGTTTGATCGCCGCTGGGCGCAGGACGGCACCTGGTTGATGCGCTTGCCGCAAGAAGACATGTGTCAGGCCCTCAATGTGTCCCCGGCACTTAAATATGAAAGTGATGGTGGGCCGGGAATCGCTCCGATCATGGATTTGTTGCTCGCTTCAGTGAAGAGTGGATTTGACCGGCGCACCTTCATGATGTTGAACCTTCTGTATTGGCTGTTGTTTGCCATCGACGGGCATGCAAAAAACTTCAGTATTTTCCTGTTACAAGGTGGAAATTTCAAACTCACACCAGCCTATGATGTCATGTCAGCCCATCCGATGATCGCTCGGGGGCAACTCGATGTGCATAAATTGAAAATAGCCATGGCAATGAGCAGTAAGAATAAACATTATAGCGTCCTGCCCATTCTCCACAGACACTGGCTAGCGACCGCCAAGAAATGCAGATACTCTGTTGATGAAATGGACCATGTTATCAACAGTACATTGGAGCGCATGGATCATGTCGTCAACCAGGTCGCCGGACAATTGCCGGCAAGTTTTCCCGATTCGGTTGCCGGGCCAATTTTGAACGGCATGAAAGAAAACCGGGACAGAATGATGCGCTCTATGGATTGAGTTACACGGGGAGAGGTTATGGCGTAAGGCGGTAGTCGCTGCCGCCTTGACGGGTTTTCCTCTTGGTGTTGATAATAGCTATTGCCGGTTGTGAAGAAGGCACGCCAGACGGGATTTAAACCCGCAACCGTTCACTTAGTCATTGTGAAGTTGAGTTACCGAAAAATCCCCCAAGGTGAATTTACCTTGGGGGATTTTGTTTTAAGGGGTCGTTGCGGGGGAATGCCGCTAGAGAGTGTGGAGAAGAACGGTAACGGAGACCCATTTTAGCACTTTGCTGGGATGTTCTTTTGTTGCTCAAACAACCATCCCAGCAAAGAGAAGACTTCTTCTCGTAGTAGGATGACTCCTTTTGCCCGGGGAAACCCTCGAAGAGAGAATATACCCTTTTCACTAAAAAACCTTCCCCCCTCCCCCATATATAGAGAAAGGAGGTGTTATGGCCAAGGTCTTAAGGAAAACGTATCTCGAAGCGGAATCTCCTCGTTATGCCTGGTATCAAATCACCATGATCCAGCTTGTTGAAGGATTTGTTATTGAAAAGAAGTCCGGTTGCCAAGGTCGGAAGCCCCATACTGATGCATGGTTCAGATGGGAATCATTCGCTGCAACAGAAACCTATGACAAAATTTTGAGAAGGAAGACAAAACCTGGGCGGAAAAGAGTATATCGACAAGTTCAACAGCCAGATCAACTTGAACTTTTTATGGGGGAGCCAAGATGACAAATAATGATATTGCTCAAAAATGGGTACAAGGCTTGTCGGTCATTAAACACCACATTGAAATTGCTGATGATAAAGATCTCTGGCAGAAAGACCCTCAGAGAGTTTTGAAAGCAGTTAATTGTATCAATGATTTGAAAAAATGGTGTCTCAATCTCATGGAAACGATGCCTGAGATGGAACAATACTTCATCAAAGACATTGAAGAACGTAACGAGTCAAGCCAAAGCAATCCATCCAGTTCTTCCCATAGCTTCTTTTTTCTGGAAGAAAATAAGCCATCGAATAACGACAAGGTACAGAGATGATGACTCGAATTGTTCCACCGCAAATCAAGGCAATAATTTGGGTGCTTGTTTTCGTGCTGGCTTTTTATTTCATATTTATTCAGAAGGCTTCCTTGGCAAAAGATCAAAAGGTTCTCTCCTCAACAGAGACGACCCCAAAACTCATCAGAAAAACAATCGCTAACGGGCGACAAATAACAACTCAGCTTTTCAGCCCAGTCATTGAGGCTGAGGCAGTTTTGCCGATTGTCCGTTTTGTGGGAGACAAACCCTACTATGACGAAATGGGGAAAAAATGAAGTGGCATAATCATAAGCTTTGTACGTTTTGTATTGTGTTTGCTGCGACCGGACGGATTTTCCCATCTTTCATCGCTGGTGTTGGATCAATCCTGCCGGATGTCTTTGAAGCTGGTCTGGTGAAACACAGGACAATAACGCACTGGCCATTTTTTTATCTTGCCTTCATCGTAACAATCGTCCCGGTGGTTAAACTTGTTTCTTGGTGGGCATGGCTAGTTGTTGGTTGCCTGCTGCTCGGTTGCCTGCTTCATTTAGCAGAAGACAGTTTAAGCAAAGGGGGAATCCCGCTATTTAACCCTGTGGGGAAAAAGTATGGATTGGGGTGGTATATCACCGACACTGTCACTGAAACCTTCGTAGTCACTGGAATTGTTGCTGTGGCTTTCTATTTTTCATGGCGACAAGGATTTCTATCAGCGGATTTTCTGGCCCACGAAATTACCTGGCTACTGTCTTGGACGTAACGATGTTGCAGATGATCTTCACCGCAACCGAAAAAGAAAGTTACCTCATCGTCGGAGCAAGAATGAGCTATGCGGGAAGAACATACATAAAAAGAGCGATCTTCCCGTTTAAATTTCACATGTCTGATGTGGACAGAGAGAAGAAGATTGGGGTGGGGCTGAAGGAAATCCTGGACCAACTCGAACGTCCTTGCCGGATCGACCTGCGGACAGATCTTTATCGCATGGTCAAAAATCACAGGATCGGTCAACATCAGATCACCTGGTCTCTGGTGCCACCGACTAGTCGAATTGTCGAGGATGTTCAGATTGAACTCCGTCAGGGCGACACTTTTATCAATATTGCCGAAAGAATTTTATTTGGTGAAATCACGGATCCTTGCTCCACATGTCAGGGGCGTGGGGAGATTGTTGAATATGACAATCACGACCGGGGGTCAGGGTTGATTGCCGAAAAATGATGCAATCCGTCAGCGTCCAGAAAGGACAAGGAGTGGATAGAGGTTGTCCACAGAAAAAGGGAACTTTTCCCCTGCGATCTGTTGATTTCTTGACCGGGGTTGACCCCGATTTTTAAGGGCTGTTTTTACTATACATAATGACCCTTCTGTAGAGTAAAAATTTCAAAACACGAAACCAAAGTCGGTGCGATGTAAAATAAACTAAACCACCATGCACTGAAAGTGCATGGGTTTGGGTCGGGACTGAAAGTCC
>JAOZOH010000013.1 GCA_029933365.1 Desulfuromusa sp.
AAGATTACATCGGTAGCATAGCTGAATTTGCAGGTAAGGACGAATTCACCCTGCCATCCAGCGATCTCGGTATTCTCGGTTGCTTCAGACCGGAATATGATTTAGATTAATTGATATTATTGTTACGGGAGCTTGGAGAAACTGGGCTGAGAGAGATCTTGATGGGTCTGACCGTAGTACTCGTTCCGGATAATGCCGGCGGAGGAAACAGCATGGAATTTTAAGCCGTTGACCTCTGGTGGGCGGCTTTTCTTATGGAGACTGGCAGATGAGAAAATTACTCGGTATCTTTGTTCTGGTTGGATGTGTGTTCCTCTGCTTCGGTAACGCAGCGCTAGCTGAAGAGACCATTACCTTGATGACCCACGACAGTTTCAATATCAGCAAAAATATCCTTCGCCAGTTTGAAGACGAGAACCACGTTAAAGTCCGTTTTTTGAAATCTGGAGATGCTGGGGCGGCGCTGATACAAGCAATCCTGTCGAAAGAGAATCCCCTTGCAGATGTTTTCTTTGGCGTCGACAACACTTTTTTAAGTCGTGCCATCACTGCCGATATTTTTGTCCCTTATCCATCTCCTCGACTGGTAGATATCCCCGATGAGCTTAAACTGGATAAAAGGAATCGCCTCCTTCCGGCCGATTATGGCGATGTCTGCCTTAATATCGACAAAGCGTGGTTCGCCAAAAACAATCTGCAAATACCAATCGATCTTGCCGACCTGATTAAACCCGAATATCGCGGCTTAACAGTGGTAGAAAATCCGGCAACCTCTTCACCGGGGATGGCATTTCTCCTCGCGACCATCGGGCGCTTTGGTGAGGACGGCTATCTCAATTTCTGGAAACAATTACGAGCCAATAAGGTCCTGGTCGCTAACGGTTGGAACGATGCCTACTACGGCAGCTTCACTGCCGCATCAAAGGGCGATCGACCGATTGTTGTCAGCTACGCTTCAAGCCCGGCAGCAACGGTTTTTTTCTCCAAAGAGCCCCTTGAAGAGTCGCCAACAGCGGCAGTTCTGGGCAACCGCTCGGCATTCCGGCAGATCGAATTTGTCGGTATTCTGAAGGGGACGAAAAAACAGGTCCTCGCTGAGAAGTTGGTCGATTTTATTCTCAGTCGCCCATTTCAAGAGGATATCCCCTTGCAGATGTTCGTCTTCCCTGCCAACAAAAAAGCGCAGCTTCCACCGGTTTTTGTCAAGCACTCTCAGGTTGCCGATGAACCAGCACAGGTGACCCCGGCTGCAATTGAGGCCAACCGTCAACAATGGCTAGAAGAATGGACGGAAGCTGTTTTGCGGTAAGATGCTTTCATTCATATGACACTGCCAAAGAGGAACAACTGAGTAAATTCGGGACTGTCCCCGCATGGGGGCTGTCCCAGGAGGCATTTGCGACGAGAACCACCACAGTTTCATAGCCCGGAAACACCTGGGACAGCCCCCGATGGATCTGGGGACAGTCCCGCGTTTACTACAATATTGCTTAAACTAGCGCCATTCGGGACTGTCCCAGATATTTACGGGTCATGAAAAACGGAGGCTTTCATCTCAAAAGTCTGGGACAGCCGGTTTTTCTGTAATACTCCACCATCAGGATAATCCATGAACTTTTCACCGAGAAAAAAAACCGCATTTTTAAACAGCCACCAGTTACTACTGGTTCTGCCACTGGTTTTTCTTGGCCTCTTCTACTTCTACCCACTCATCAAAATATTCATCCTCAGTTTTTTCCCCGCAGGAAGCTTCGACCAACACGAAATTATTCGTTTTTTCTCAACACCATCGTATCTAAAAATTGTCTGGTTCACCTGTTGGCAAGCGGCGCTTTCAACCCTTTTGACGCTGATTGTGTCACTACCGGGAGCGTATATCTACGCTCACTACCGTTTTCCTGGCAAAAAGCTTGTGCAGATTCTAACCACAATCCCCTTTGTTTTGCCGACCGTCGTCGTCGCAACCGCATTTCGTGCTCTGCTCGGTCACGGGGGGGTACTCAACACCCTTGCTGTCAACTGGCTCGGTTTTGAGCAACCACCGATCTCTCTGGAACAAACGTTGTGGTTCTTCCTGCTGGCCCATATTTTTTATAACTATGCACTGGTGTTGCGAATTGTCGGCAGCTTTTGGGCGGGATTGGCTCCCGAACTCAATCATGCTGCGAGTATGCTTGGAGCATCCCCGTGGACGACGTTCCGCAAGATCACGCTGCCACTGCTAATCCCAGCAATCGGCTCGGCAGCCCTGTTGGTGTTTATCTTCTGTTTCACCAGTTTTGGCGTCATTTTAATTCTTGGCGGGCCGGGATATGCGACCCTCGAAGTCGAAATTTACCGTCAAGCGGTTCACCTGTTCAATCTGCCGATGGCAGCCACCCTGTCATTGGTTCAGATTATGATCAATTTTCTTCTCATGTGGCTCCACGCAAAACTGGGAGAGAAAAACAACCTGGCATGGTTTGGCTCAACTGGCAGCAGAGCTGCGAAAACCGCAAGAAGCAGAAAAGAAAAGCTTGGTATTACCATCCACCTGACCTTTGTCCTGAGTCTGTTGCTAGCGCCGATGCTTGCCCTGATTGTCCGTTCGCTGCACTCTGATTCGGGTGGGACATTCGTTTTTTATACCGCTCTGTTTCAGTCTGTTACTGACTCGCTGTTTTATGTTCCTCCATTCAGCGCGATCCTTAACAGTGTTGGGTTTGGTATCGCTGCAATGACTTTTGCCTTGCTGCTTGGGCTATCGGCATCATCATATCTCGCCCTGTCCAACCAACAGGGGAAGGCTTTCTGGGACGCCATCATTATGTTACCGCTGGCAACCTCGGCTGTCACTCTCGGATTCGGCTATATTATCACCCTGAACAAACCGCCCCTCAATCTACGGGAATCGGTTCTGCTGGTGATTCTTGCCCATACTCTGGTTGCGTTCCCTTTTGTCGTCCGCTGTCTGCTTCCCGCCATTCGGCAAATTCCTCACTCCCTGCGTGAAGCAGCAACCTTGCTGGGGGCGTCTCCCTGGCAGATACGGAAAACCATCGACCTGCCCCTGCTCTGTCCGGCCATTCTGGTTGCCGCCATCTTTGCTTTTGCCATCAGTATGGGTGAGTTCGGCGCATCGGCTTTTGTCACCCGGCCGCAAACACCCACCATGCCGGTTGCAATCTTCCGCTTCTTAAGTCAGCCAGGGGAAATGAATTATGGACAAGCAATGGCGATGAGTACAATTTTGATGGTCGTGACAGCGGCAGCTTTTCTGGTCATGGAAAAACTGCCTAATCGGCTTGGAGAACATTGATGTCGTTACTCGAAGTTAAAAATCTTGGGAAGCAGTATGCTGGTCTGCCCCTCTTATCTGCCGTCAATTTTACTTTGGAAGAAGGGGAGATCCTTTGCCTGCTCGGCCCTTCAGGATCGGGGAAAACGACCCTGTTGAGGATGTTAAGTGGGCTGGAATATCCCGATCATGGCGATATTTTCTTCGCTGGAAAGAATCTTGCCGGGATAGCACCACATAAGCGCCACTTCGGGATGATGTTTCAAAATTATGCCCTGTTTCCCCATAAAAACATCATCGAAAATATCTGTTTTGGCCTCGATATGCTAAATTGGCCACAAGAACGGCAACGACAACGGGCAAAAGAGATCCTTAGTTCACTCGGATTACAAGGATTTGAGTCCCGGCGGGTTGAGACCCTTTCTGGTGGAGAGCAGCAGCGCGTCGCATTGGCGCGCAGTCTTGCACCTCAGCCCCGGCTGCTCCTCCTAGACGAACCCCTCGGCTCACTCGATCGAACCCTGCGTGACCATCTAGCAGGAGAGATTCGGACCATTCTTAAATCACAGGGAGTCACTGCCGTCTTTGTCACCCACGATCAGTCAGAAGCTTTCACCGTTGCCGACCAGATTGCTATTTTGCAACAGGGACAGATGGAGCAACTCGCACCACCGGAACAGCTTTATCGGCAACCCGCCAATGAAGCCGTCGCCCGCTTCCTCGGTTTCAAAAATATCCTTACTGTTGCCAGCGATTGCCCTCCGCTACTAAAACTGGAGGGATTCCATTTGCCGCAACATTTGTTAAACACAGGCTATCAAAAGTTACTGATTCGCCCTGAAGCAGCGAAAATTATGCTAAGTGATAGTCTGAACTATTCGGCAGCATCAGTTCGGGGAATTATTACAAAGCGGATATTTCAGGGGCAAGTGTTTCAAGTGGTGGTCAAAACCGGCCATCTCTCCCTCAGCTTCAACCTCCCCATCGACCCACTCCCACCAGAAATCGGGGGAGAAATCCATTTGGAGCTTAATCCCGCAGCAATTGTGCCATTATACGAGGAGAGGGAATGATAAATGTAGCGATTTTTTGTCAATGGTGGGGGAAGCACAACGAATTAAACAATCCCTTTTCTGCGCCAGCAGAACTGATCATCGCCGTTGATGGCCTCGGCTAGCCATTCTTCTCCCTCTTTTGTTGTAATAATTGCAATATCCCCTGCATGAGTGCTATCGGGGTGGGAGGGCAGCCAGGGATAATGGCATCAACCGGAATCACGTTGGAGACCGGTCCACAACTGGCGTATGAGACCCCAAACTCCCCGCCATGCCCAGCACAGTCTCCCATTGCAACCACCAATTTAGGAGCAGGCATTGCAACATAGGTACGTTTCAATGCTTCCTGCATATGCCGGGAAACAACCCCGGTGACCAGCAACAGATCCGCATGCCGGGGTGAGGCAACAAAATGGACCCCGAAACGTTCTATATCATAAAAACTATTGTTGACCGCATGCATCTCCAGCTCACAACCATTGCACGAACCAGCATCAACCATGCGAATAGCCAATGAGCCGCTAAAATGTGCAACAATCTCTTTTTGACACGCAGCACCAAGTTCGGCAATTGGATCGTCAGAAAAAGAAAAAGGTTCGGTCACACATCCGGTTCGACGAATTTTATTATAAATACCAAACATAAAAACTCTCTATACTCAAGCAGAAAAATCTTTGTAAATTATCTGCTGGCTAGGAGGTTATCGGTCTTTGCGAATCTACTGCAAAATCGACTGTTCGAGGGCAGATTTTCGTAGATTTGAGAGCGAATAGCACCGCTATTTGTCGAAAATATACAGAAATATGAACCGATCAGGCGATTTTGCAGTAGATTCTTGTAAGGTCCGACAGCCTCCTAACTATTAAAGGTCATGTCCCGAATAGGAACCATTGACCGATTTATTACACACCGGGAAATCAGGGACAATAACCCCGTCCAGCATCATTTCCAATGCTTGCCAGGTCAACCAGCTGGGATCACGGGGAAAGTAGCGTAAAACTTTGCCCTGATTATCAAGGCGTAGATATGCAAGTGTTTCTCCACGCCACCCTTCGACAAGCCCAATCCCTTCAGTTTCATGATCAGGGAGGGAATAGTTAACAGTTAAATCACCCGCTGGAAGCCGCTTCAGTAGTTGTGACAGCAGGCTGAGAGAAACAAATATTTCTTCTCCACGAACGCGCAATCTCGATGTCAAATCCCCTTCACTGAATGCTGGGACTTTGACCTTAAGTTGATCGTAGGGGGCGTAGGGAGCATCCCGGCGGAGGTCGTCCTGCAAGTTACTGGCACGCCCCACATAACCGACAGCCCCAAGCCGTTGCGCATCTTCCGGC
This sequence comes from Desulfuromusa sp., assembly GCA_029933365.1. The sequence goes on from JAOZOH010000013.1 coordinate 5,670, forward strand.
GTCAGGATGGCATAATCAAGTAAACGGTCCTGCAAACTGGGAGATTCGAGCAAGAGGGGTAATAATTCTTCAAGCTCGATGCGCAACTGGCTAATTTCATCCTGCATGCTTCCGGCAGCATCTTCACTTAAATCGGCGCTGACACCACCAACGACAAGCATGTCCATCAACAGACGATGACCCAATACCACCTGATTCTGCCGCTGCCAGAGTTCCCGTAACCGGGAGGTCTGATACTGCGCAAAAGCAAAACCCACATCGTTACAAATTGCGCCAATATCCCCAAGGTGGTTAGCAATTCTTTCACGTTCCGAGAAAATGGCTCGTAGCATCAAAGCGCGTGGTGGCGGTTCTATCCCCAAAGCACGTTCAGTGGCTTGGCAAGCGGCCCAACTATGGGTGACGGTACTGTCACCTGAGACTCGACCTGCCAACCGGATCAGCCTATTAAGATCCCGACCGACAGCAATTTTTTCGATCCCCTTATGGACATAGCCAAGACGCTCTTCCAGCCGCAAAATATCTTCGCCCATGGCCTGAAAGCGAAAATGCCCAGGTTCAATGATTCCCGCATGAACGGGACCAACAGGGATTTGGTAGACCTCTTCTCCAGCTACGGCAGAAAAAGGGTAGCCATTATCAGGAGCGGTGTTCTCAACCGGATTTCCGGCAACGGGAAAAGTCTGACGTAAAGGAAAATCCGTTTCAGACCAAGCCTGATGACGAATCCAGCGCCGGGTATCCTGTTTCTCCTGAAATCGGACTCCAAACATGTCTTGTAGTGAACGTTCAGGGCGACTTGCCGCCATAAAAAATTCCGCTTGGGAAGGTAATTCGGGATCATCTTCAGTCACCTCAGTTTGTAATAGCAGATGCCCGTCAATCCCAAACAGGAGAGTTCTGATGATAATCGCAGGGGATCGATGATCTCCCCAGACAGCAGACCAACGTAAATTGTTCTGTGCAGCCACCTTGGCGGAAAAGCCCCAATCTTTTGGTCTCAATCTCAGGAGTGCTACCAACCCAGAAAAAGGCTCTTCTTTTTGACTTCTGATCCCGACAGAGGTCAGTTGGTCAGCAAAATCGACCACAGTTCCCTGAGTCGGATACGGTTGAGTTATCATAAAAGACCCTTCCCAACCACCATAATTGTCGCCTGATCCAGCCAGTTAGCAAGAATATCAGGGATGGAAATTCCCAACCATAACACCAAAGCCAGGTGGAAAATAATCGGGAGCATATTGGCTTTAACTGGAAGCCGACCTTCAGGGGGGTCACCAAAAACCATCGGTTGGACATGGCGGAATAACCCGGCAAAAGCAACCGCCAACCCGATAAGAAGCGGCGCCACCAGCCAGGGCATACTTTTTATGGTTGCCGTGAAAAGTAAAAATTCGCTGGTGAAAACCCCAAAAGGAGGAAATCCAGCAATGGCAACCGTACCAATCAAGAAAGTCCAACCGACTGCGGGTTGTGTCCTGATCAGCCCCCGAATCTCAGTAATCTTCTGGGTACCGGCAATATGGGCAGCATGACCAACGGTAATGAAGATGGCTGATTTTGTCAGAGAGTGGACAATCATGTGCAACAGGGCACCAAAAGTAGCGAGGGGACCACCAAGACCAAAAGCAAAAGTCATCAACCCCATATGTTCTATGGAAGAATAGGAAAACATCCGTTTTATGTCCCGCTGCCGATGCAGAAGAATCCCGGCAACACTGAAAGAGAGCATTCCGAAACCCATCATGATGTAGCTGGGAAGATGGTTATTCAGGGCAGGTTCAATCAGCATTTTATAGCGAACGATCGCATAAAGAGCAATATTCAACAACAAACCTGACAGAATTGCCGACATCGGTGTCGGCCCTTCTGAATGGGCATCAGGAAGCCAGTTGTGTAGTGGTACCAAGCCAACTTTAGTTCCATAACCAACCAATAAAAAAACAAAGGCTAGCATCAAGACTGTCGGGTCAAGTTGATCCGAATGTTCTTGCAAGACGCTCCAGAGCAGCGAGCCTTCCTCTCCGGGAAGAACCTTCTCTGCGGCAAAATAAATCAGTACCGTACCAAACAATGCCTGGGCGATACCAACGCCACAAAGAATAAAGTATTTCCACCCGGCTTCAATCGCTTCCGGAGTTCGATAGAGAGAGACTAACAGAACAGTCGCCAGAGTCGCCCCCTCAACCGCGACCCAGAGAATTCCCAGATTATTAGTTGACAGCGCAACCAGCATGGTAAGTAAAAAACCCTGAAACATGGCATGATAAAGGCGCATACGACTATCGTCAACGCGACCAATTTTCAATTCATGTGCCATGTAGGGGCGGCTGAAAATTGAGGTAGTCAACCCTACCAGAGAGTTGACCAGAATCAGATAGACATTGAAGGCATCAATATAAAACATTTTCCCCGGAGTCATCATCGCTCCGTTGTTAAATATATTGATCGTCAGTTGCAGTGAGGTTGCAAAAGTTACTGCGCAAACCAACAGATTGAGAGTTCCAGCATGTTTCCAATGACCGATAATTCCAAAAATACACGCTGCGACCAGAGGAACCAACAGGGTTGCGTAAAGAGCAATCATCGATCCACCTCATGTAAGCGGTTAAGATGGTCGACATCAAGGGATCCGATCCCAGCCCGAATCTGAAAGAAAAAGATGCCAAAAAGAATAGCAGCAACCAGAACATCGAATGCGACTCCCAACTCGACGACCATCGGCATCCCATAAGTTGAGACAACTGCAGCAAAAAATAATCCATTTTCCATCGACATAAAACCAACAACCTGAGCAACAGCTTTACGACGGGTAATCATCATCAACATTCCCAACAGAATAACCGCCAGGGAAATTGCGATTGTATTGCGTGTTGCCAGTGTTGAAAGCTCACGGATTGGCAAAGCGACATAGTAACTGAATAGAACCAGTGCTCCGCCAGCAATCATAACCATCGAGGGACCGCCAACATTTTCGACATCACGACGAATATCCAATCGCTTCACCAGACGGCGTAATTGCCAGGGGATGAAAAAGACTTTCAGTGCTAACGTTATTCCAGCAGAGATATAGAGATGATATCTTCCAGAGCTCTGGGCTATCAGACAGGTGCCTATAAACAAGAAAAAACCTTGTGCAGCAAAGGTATTGATCAAGCTGATAATTCGTGTTTGCGCCAGAAGCAGAAAAGAGGTCAACAGAACCATCGCCGAGAGGGTCAATATCACTTGTTCCATCAAGGGCAGTTGGGCATAGTTCATGTTAATTGATCTCCAGAATGACGTGACTCAACATACCGAGCAGACAGAGAATAAAAGCGAGTCCAAGGTACTGAGGAGCACGGAAAAAACGCATTTTTGCCAGGCCTGTTTCCATTACCGCCAAGATGATTCCCAAGAGGAGGAGTTTTAAACAAATACTGGCAAAACCTGTCAATAATGGCAGTATGGAAAAATTGTCGGCAACACCCCAAGGGAGAAAAAGGTTTCCCACTAAAATGCCGTATATCATAAGCTTGAGCATGGCACCCCATTCCATCAGCGCCAAGTGACGACCCGAGTATTCAAGAATCATTGCTTCGTGGACCATGGTCAACTCAAGGTGTGTGGCCGGATTGTCGATAGGAATTCTTCCCGTTTCTGCCACTGCGACCAAAAGCATCCCCATGGCAGCAAAAACAAAGGAAGGATAGAGTTGAATTGGTTGTTCCAGCAGATATCGAATAATACTTGCCAGATTGGTGCTGTGGACGGTCATCGCAATGGTAAAAACACCCATCAACATCGCGGGTTCAGCCAGTGACGAAATTGTCATTTCACGAGAGGAGCCCATGCCACCAAAGGCAGTTCCGATATCCATCCCGGCTAAAGCGAGAAAGAACCGCCCTAAAGCGAAGAAACCGACCAGAACAATGACATCCGCGATAGCAGTAGTAGGAAGCCCAATGGCCACCATAGGAACAACAGAGCCCGCCAGAGCGGTTACACTGAAAACAATATAGGGGGCTACCCGAAAAATCGGACTGGCAGATTCTGATAACACAACTTCTTTCCTGAAAAGCCTTAACAGATCGCGATATGGCTGCCAAGGTGGAGCCCCTCGGCGTGATTGCAGTTTACACTTCACCCATTTAACCCAGCCAGTTAATAAAGGGGCACCCAGCAACAGTAAAATTGTTTGAGCAAGTGCCATTATCCAGCCGTTCATAGCGAGACCACCCAGAGTAAGAACAACAGTGTGAAAAAAGAGTAAACCAGGTAGACACGGATATTACCGCCCTGAATCAATGCCGCACGTCGTGCTGTTGCCAACAGCAGGCGACCAATTGGCTGATAAATTTTTAACCAGGCCCAGTCACCCACAGTGAGCTGGTATCGTCCCCCTGGATTTTTCTGATCAGGTTGTTGATAATTTTCTGAGATTGACCAGACAGGACGAAAGATGCGTCGAATCGGCATGCTGAAAGATGATGCCGTATATTGCATCCGCGCATTCAATGAACCGAAACCACAGTCCCACGTTGGGGCAATACGTATCTCTCTGTTTTTGCGACGGGGATGAAGCAACAGCCAGACGAATAGCCATGCGCCGCCAATTCCCAGAAGAACCATGGGGGCACCATAAGAGGCAATATTCATAGAAACCGGAGTCAGCCACAACCATCCATGAGAAGTTGCCGCGGGCATACCAGTTGGTAATAACAGTTGGGCAATCGTATCCAGCTGGCTCACTGTCCAAGTTGGGAAAACCCCAAAAAATAGACAGAGAATTGCCAAGAGGATCTGACTCAATTGCGGGCCGTAAGCAGTTTCAGTTGCCTGTGCCGTCTTTTGACTGCGAGGAACTCCCAGAAAACAAATACCATAGACCTTGACAAAACAGGCTGCCGCTAAAGCTCCGGTCAATGCCAGAACAGCAGCAGAAATGGGGATAACGGCGGTCAAGATGTGATTGTTCAGAACAGTTCCCTGTAGTGCTGCTTGAAATGTCAGCCATTCTGAGACAAAACCATTGAAAGGGGGTAAAGCTGAAATACTGATACAACCAATCAAAAAACAAACCGCTGTAACCGGCATTTTTTTGATCAATCCTCCCATTTTTTCCAAATCATGCTCATGACTCTGCTGGAGAATAGCTCCAGCACCTAAAAAGAGGAGACTCTTGAAAAGAGCATGATTGAGGCAGTGATAGAGTGCAGCTATCAAACCTAATGCGGCAAGTTGTGGATGTCCACTGCCGTAAAAGATCATCGAGAGGCCAAGCCCCATATAGATAATACCGATATTCTCAACACTGTGATACGCCAGCAGACGCTTAAGATCGTGCTGCATCAGGGCATAGAGAACTCCAAGAATAGCTGAGAGGCTACCGATAACCAGAACGATCACGCCCCATTGCCAGTAAATGTTGCCAAGCAAATCGTAAACAAATCTTATAAACCCATAGATTGCCACCTTTAACATCACTCCTGACATCAAGGCGGAAATATGCGATGGAGCAACGGGGTGTGCTTGCGGCAACCAGACATGCAAAGGAACGATTCCGGCCTTCATCCCAAAACCAATCAGTGCCAGAGCAAAGGCCAGCGATGACCAAAAGGGAGATAGCTCAACCGCTTGCATCGAAGCAAAATCAAAAGCACCGGAGAAACTGGCCAGAACACCATAGCCCAGAAGGATGAACAGCCCTCCAATCTGTGCCATCAGAAGATAGATAAAAGCAGCACTGCGATTGGTCTCATTCTGGTGTTGATAGGCCACTAGAAAATAACTACTGACAGACATCAATTCCCAGGCAATCATGAATGAAAACGCATCGCTAGCAAGCATCACCAGTTCCATCCCCGCAACAAATAAACCCGAGAACAGCATTAAAGGAAGAAGTGGCTGCGGCCCCTGTTGATATTCACGGACATAGGCCGGACCATAGATCGCTACAATTAAACTGATCAGGCTGACCAACACCAGAAAGAAACCGGAAAGCGGATCAAGATGTAGGTGCCAATGTAGCCACGGGAGTCCAATCGGAAGTTCAGCACTTATATCAACTTTCCCAAGCAGTGCCATCCCCCCGCCTAGCACCCCGGACAACCCAGAGATTCCCAAAAGACTAAAGGCTGTAAATTTACTGGCAGAGATGCTGCGATAAAATAGAATGGGCAACAGGGCTGATCCCAATGCCGTTATAATTGCCAAATAGACAAGATTTAATGCCATGCCTTACTTCTCCTGCAAAACGATTGGATCATTTCAGTTCTTTTTCCGCTTCACGTAGGGTTGAAAAAATGACTTCGCGGTTTTCTTGCTTGATTAACGCATTTTTGAACATTTTATTTTTCAGCAAAAACCCTAATTTTGAAAGAAGATACAAATGAGTTTTCTGGGTCGGCGCAAGGGGGGTAAAGAGGATGTTGACCGGAAGCCCATCAAGGGAATAAAAATCAACTGGATTTTCCAGAAAAAATAGTGTCATCGATGGACGAACTACCTGGGTGAAAAGTGGTACCCGCAGGTGTGGGATAGCAATTCCATCGCCAATCGCTGTTGATGCTGACCTTTCCCGCTCGATCAAGGCACGTGCCAGATATTTCTGATCCGTATCCTCAGGAAGACGCAAATGCATGGAAGCTTGGATCAGAGCCTCATCGCGAGTTTTTCCATCAATCCGATAAAAAATCCCCCCATTTTCTAATGCATCGCTGAAGAGTGGTATGGGGAGCTTGTCAATCTCTGGCTCACTAAATGCCTCTGGTGACACTTCCATATGTTTTGATGTCGCCCATTCCAGAAGTTCAGAACGGTTAAAACGGTGCTGCCCCCGCATTCGATAGGCGGGAATGGCAGCCTGCTTGATCCAGCGATAAATCGACTTCTCTGAAACCTGCAATAAACTTGCGGCATCTTTGACTGTAAGGTTCATTTTTCCCCCAGAATAGACATTTATGGACATAATTTTAAAATTGGTGATAAATGTCAAGAGAAAAGACAAGTTCCGATGTTAATGACCGCTTGAATTTTCAAAAGTTAAGAGAAAGTAAAATTACAACGATATTTTTTTATTCTTACTTGATAAACACGGAAGACGAAAAACTTTTTGTGTGTTAGTATCTGGCACTCACACCGACGCCGTGGAGGTTTTTAGAATGGCCGATGTCACTAAATTTCTAGATGGTATTGAAAGCTTTCAGCAGCAACACTTTGGTGAGAACCAAGAGTTTGCCAACACATTGGTCGGTGGCCAAAAACCACAAGCCCTGTTGATCGGTTGTTGCGATTCGAGGGTCGATCCAGCCCTGTTGATGGATTGTGATCTTGGAGATCTATTCATTTTGCGAAATATCGCCAATCTTGTCCCCCCATATTTAAAAAGTGATGATTATCACGGAGTTAGTTCCTCTCTTGAGTATGCTGTTTGTCATCTGGAAGTTTCGGATATCATTATTCTGGGTCACTCAGAATGTGGTGGAATCGCTGCACTGATGGAATCAGCCAACAGTGGTGATGCCGGAGAATTTATTGGCAAGTGGGTCAATATTGCGGGCTCAGCCCGCGACAAAGTTTTGCAAAAAATGCCAGATGAAACCCCGGAAAAACAGGCACGAGCCTGTGAAAAAGAGGCAATTCTAGTCTCACTGAGGAATTTGATGACCTTCCCATGGGTCAAGGATAGAGTCGCCAAAGGGCAATTAAGCCTCCATGGCTGGTACTATAATATGGGCACAGGACAGCTGAGATACTACAATCAATTGACGGGAGAATTTGAGATACTGGTTAAACGCTACTCTCCTGATCATCAGAAAACACAAGAGAATCCGCTTTAGACAAAAATCAACCGACAATACAGGAGCATCTCATGCCTATTACCCCGCCCTCTGAAAGCTTTCTAGATCAAGCCCCGATGGATTTGATGGAACTCTACGGGCGGATGCGTGGCTTAACAGATCAGGCAGGTTTTAGAGGGACACTCCCCGCAATCTGGCAGTGCTCGGATGAAAGCCAATCGATTAAAAAAGCCCTGTTTGGTTATGTCAATAATTGTCCTACCTTTAACTTGGGAAGAGTTGGAGCCTTACTCGATCCCAGCCGTCTTGCAACAGCCGCCCATCATGGAAAAGATTTTGTCATTCTCGGCGGAAGCCATATTGGCGCAGAAGAAGCTGATGGTATCGGTTATATTGAAAGAGTTCATGGTCAGCACGTTCCATGCTGTGGAATGCTAGGAAAGGTTCTGGACGACTACTTGCGGGTTTACCGCCGTGCATCACAGTTAATCAAAGTTTTCAGGAAAGGAACCGTTGTCAAAATTGAGGTTCCATACAAATATTTATTTGAAAAACCGACAACTGAAGTCGTGCGGATCCAAATCGAACTGAATCGCCTGGTTGAAGGAGAAGCCTTGGGTGAAGGAACCCTTGGGAAAATTTACCGATTGAACTCCAGTATTGTCAGTAACCAGCCAGAGCTATTAAAATCAAAAGAAGAAAATCCACAGCCTATTGGAAATTTACTCATCCCAGAACTATTTTCATTTAAGAGAAATTTGAACCACGAAAGTCACGAACCAAAAACAATGATTGAGGTTTCTGTTTTTGACTTTTTACCCGAAATCGTTGCTTCACCCTTCCCCCACCGACGCTTGTGTAATATCAATACGTGGCGTCAATTTCACCGTATTGCCTCCTTTATTACCGATGATTTTGATGGAAGTGACAGCAATATCTTTGTTCTCGCGGGGTTAACAATAGATCACACGATCCGCCATAATACCTTCATTCCTCAATTTGGGTTCTGGATGGAACATGGACGGGCTTTGGAGGCAAGGTACTTTGGACCCAAAGAGATCTATGACTTACTGGCGGAACAGCAAATTTATAAACCGCCTATCACTTTTCTGGAATATGCTGGTTTATAGAAAACAGATATCCTTCTTGAAAAGCTTTCCAACATACTGATATCAAAAGACTCGATATTGTTATAGCGACAGATTTAATCCGTCGTAATACTGCTTTCCCCCTGATGATCAATATTCTGTACAGAAATATATTTACATAACTTTACATAATCTGCACAGCTCTTAACCCACTCTTTAAAATTTTTCTCTATAATTAACCCATAACATCTACTTGAGAGCAAAGTCACTTCAAGTGTGCGGGGACATTTGGGGATCAAAAGAAAGTGAGACCAGACCATGTCTGTCATTGTTGCGAAGCAGTTGGTTAAAACCTATATCGCCGGCAATATCAAGGTTGAGGCGATTCGTGGGGTCGACTTTTCCATTGAGCCGGCATCTTTTGTCTCTTTTATCGGTCCTTCCGGGAGCGGCAAATCAACCTTGCTCAATATGATCGGCTGTCTTGATCCACCAACGTCAGGACAACTGCAGGTTGTGGGTGAGGACATCGTTAATCTTAGTCGTCAGGATGCAGCTCGTTTTCGTGGTGAGCATGTTGGCTTTGTCTTTCAGGATTTCAACCTGATTCCAGTATTAACTGTCTTCGAAAATGTCGAGTACCCGCTACAGATGGTACAAAGTTGGCCCAAAGAAAAACGAAAAAAAAGGGTTCAGGAAATGTTGGATGCGGTCGGAATGGCAGACCAGGGTCACAAATATCCCAGTCAAATTTCCGGTGGACAGAAACAGAGAGTTGCCGTGGCCAGAGCTCTGGTAACCAATGCAAAGCTGGTATTAGCTGATGAACCAACGGCTAACCTTGATCGTAAAACGGCAAACATGGTTATCAACTTGATGAAGCAAATGCGCGATGAATTCAAGACGACTTTTGTTTTTTCGACCCACGATTCACGCATTGTTGATAATGTCGAAATCACCTTTGCACTCGAAGATGGCAGATTGCAGAGATTGGAAAAAAATGCAGGAGAGAATCATGGGTAATATATTTAAACTCGCTGCCAGAAATCTGTTCCGCTATAAACGGCGAACCATACTCACTTCCACACTGATTACGCTGGGAGTGGTTTCTGTATTGCTATTCATCTCCGTTTCTGGTTCCTTCAAAGCACTGATGGTTGGTCAGATTACTGATTCAATGCTTGGTCATATCCAGATTCACAAAAAAGGCTATCTTGCGTCAATTGACAGCTTGCCCCTAAACCGCAACTTAACCGGCAAACAGATCGATAAAATTATACAGATTCTCTCTGAGGAAGATGCTGTTGAGGCCTATTCCATGCGGATTAAGCTGGGGGCAATGTTCAGCAATTTCACCGAGACGACCAATATCCGCTTAAATGCGGTGACCCCGGCAGATGAAATGAAAACAGCTCCTTTACTGGCTGATCGTATTCTGGAGGGAGAAAAAGAGAATTTGATCAATCCGGGCGAAATTCTGATTCCGGAACTGCTTGCCAAAGGAATGAAGGTTAAAATCGGAGATGGGATTGTTCTGGTTGCCAACAATAAAGATGGCTCAGTCAATGGCCAGAACTTTATGGTGCGTGGAATTCTGGAAGGCATTTCCGGTCCGGGTGGACGTGATGGGATGATTCATATTGATGATGCCAAAGCTCTGCTGCGAATCAATGCTGCAGAAGTCAGTGAAATTGCTATCCGCCTGAAGGATATAGATCAGCTACCCGCTGTCTTTTCCAGCCTACAGGAAAAACTTGGAGCAATGAAGAATCAACAAGGAATGCCGGTTTTTGAGGTACATACCTGGGAAAAGATTTCTCCCTTTTTCAATATTGCTAAAATGATTGATCTGATGACTTTCTTTATTCAAATCATGCTGGTTGCAATTGTTCTGGTCAGTATCATGAACGTCATGATCATGGCTGTTTACGAACGAATCAACGAGATCGGCACCATCTCCGCTATTGGGACACTACCAAACAAAATTATGGGTCTGTTTGTCGTAGAGGGCTTTCTGATGGGAATTCTGGGAACCACTGTCGGTACGGCAATCAGTCTGATCAGTATTGCGATCATGAATGCGACGCAGATCAGTTTCGATTTCGGTCGCCAAACCGGATTGCTCCTCTCACCGACAATCGGAGCGACGGACGTGATTCTGGTCGTGGTGATTGTCATCGTGATTGCCGTTCTTGCCAGTTTGCAGCCAGCTTGGAAAGCAGCCAAGATGGATCCGATTACTGCGCTGAAACATGTTTAAGGAAAAATGGAAAGCTCGGAAACAGGAGAACGATGTGAATTGTAAAAAAATCAGAATATGCTTGCTCGTGATTTTTATCGGCTTGTTTACAGCTATCAATGTACATTCTGCCGAGAAAATCGCCTCTATCGCCGTTGCAGCCAATGATCCGGGACCAGAAGCGACGGTTAGCAAAAAAGCCGGTAGGTCAGCCTACTTTCTTTTTTTTGATGAGAGTGGAAATTATCTAGATGTAGAAAAAAACCCTTTTGCTGGTGTTCCCGGTGGAGCCGGTCCAAAGTCGGCTGACTTTCTCTCTGGTAAGGGAGTTGCTTTGGTTGTGGCCGGAGAATTTGGAAGTAAGATGGAGCGAGCTTTGAACTCATACAAAATAAAATACATTTCGCAAACAGGAGTTGCCCATGAGGTTGTTCAAGCGATTACTAAGGAAAAATAAAGTCATTATTGTTCTGCTATCAGTTTTACTCGGTGCTACCACTATGGCTCAAGCCCTTGATGGCACGGATATTCTGCTGCAGGTGGACAAAAACCTGAATCCGGAATCCTACGAAATGTATCGCAAGTTGATCAATATTGAACCAGACGGGACAAAAAAAGAATTCGTCCTCTACTCAGTCAAAAAAGGGCAGGACAAGATGGTGGCCTTGTTCCTTTCTCCAGCCAGTGAAAAAGGGCGCTCTACCCTGCGCCTGAATGACAACATGTGGCTCTATATCCCGAATGTCGGTAGGCCTATTCGAATTACAAGTCTACAATCGGTGGTTGGCGGGGTGTTCAATAACTCTGACATCCTGCGCCTTGATTACAGTACTGAATATGAGGTGACAAACGTTGCTGAAGAGGGGGACCTTTATCTTCTTGATCTCAAAGCAAAGTCAAACACTATCGCCTATGACAGTTTGAAAATGTGGGTTGATAAAAAAGCACTGGTTCCGACAACCATCGAGTGCTTTGCCTCCAGCGGTATGCTGATCAAAACCCTCTATTACAAGGAACCGAAAGATTTTGGTAACGGTATCTTGCGCCCATCGGTGCTGGAAACCGACAGCCCACTCTACAAAGGCTATAAATCGGCCATGGTCTACGCCAAAATCAACAAAAAAGAACTGGCGGATGAGGTCTTTTCCCTCAACTATCTATCACGAGTTGATGAGCTACGCTAGTTTCTGCCCGGAAACCGCTCTTTTTCACAATCTCTGTGTCAATCTGCACATTTGTTTGTGCGGCGTAAAGTACTACGCCTCCGCTCAAATGTTTGATTTCCTTGACCTTGAGAAAAACTGCTAGTTTCCAAATCAGAAAATTCGCTAATTTAATTCATCCTGGAAACGATGAGTCGTCTATGATTTGCGTGCAAAAAATATTTGCCATAACCTATGTCTGTTTCCTTCTTGGAGCGGGATTGTCTCTTCCTTCAGTAAGTCTGGCAGAGGATTATAGCTTCGATCTGGATGAGTTAGAGAAAAAGAGTTTTTCCTGGGGTGGCTATGCCGAACTGAAGTGGGATCACAACTGGATTAATCAGGGTGGAGCCTTTGGACTACTGAGATTCTACGACAACCCGCGCTCAGATCTGGACCGGCTGACTTCGACTGTTCAATTAGATGGTAACTACAATAAAGGAATGGTTGATTTCAACTGGCTGCTCCAGGTTTCTGCACAAAAAGATCAGGTTAATTATGAACAGGTTTTGGATATTTTTTCCGCATACGCCAGCATTAAGACTACCCCTGCTGTCACCTTTGAACTAGGCAAAAAAACCTACAAATGGGGAAAAGGATATGCCTGGAACCCAGTTAGTTTTATTGATCGTCCCAAAGATCCCAACAATCCGGAAGATGCTCTTGAAGGTTATGTCGGAATCGGAGTTGACCTGATCAGGAGCCTCCCCGGGAAGCTGCAAACAGTAGCATTAACCGGAGTCGTGCTGCCGGTATGGGATGATATTAATGATAATTTCGGTAAGCAGGATCACATCAATTTTGCCGCCAAACTTTATTTTCTCTATCGAGATACCGATATTGATTTTGTCTTCTTCACTGGCGACAGCCGCTCAACCAGGTACGGGATTGATTTCTCCAAAAATCTAGCAACCAATTTCGAAATTCACGGTGAAGTTGCCTACATTCCAAAGCAGAGAATTAATACTCTCAATAACTCGGGTACACTTGAAAGTCACGATAGATCAGTCACCAGTTATTTACTGGGTCTGCGTTACTTAACCGAAAGCGACATCACCACGATCCTTGAGTTCTACCACAATGATGGAGGCTACTCAGAAGCTGAAATGGATCAATTCTTTCAACTGGTCAGCGATGCGAACACACAATATAGCAGCACAGGCAATGATAGTCTCTTCAGACAAGTATCCACAATCAGCATAAACGGCTACGCAAGACCCCAGATTGGAAGAAACTACATTTATGCCAAAGTGACACGGAAAGAGCCGTTTGATTTACTCTACTTTACCCCAGGGATAACTGCAATTTTCAATGTTGACGATGAAAGTTACAGCCTGAGCCCCGAAGCTGTTTACACTGGATTTACTAACTGGGAATTGCGGCTACGTTATTCACAAATTAATGGTGGAAGGTTTACTGAGCACGGTGAGAAACTCAACGAAAGCAAACTGGAGTTGCGTGTCCGTTATTATTTTTAACCAGTTTTAAACAGGGTAAGTATGTTGGGGAATTTATTGCAATTCGACAATCCGACCACTCTTGATTTGTAACAGGTAAAGTTGTTTGATTGCTTCACCGTATAGATCAAATCCTGTCGTTCCGGTGACCCCGCGATAATTACTGAGGTCAACCATCTTTCTGCGCAGATCATTGCGGTTTCCCACTTCAGGATCGTCAATAATTTGCAATAGTAGCGTGGCAATATCAAATGCTTGAGCTCCAAGAATAGTCGGTTCTTCCTTGTAACCCTGGCGATAGAGTTCCATAAACCGCTGGACTTCTGGCTTTTCACTAGCAGAATAAAATGCATCAACAAATACAGCTTTTTTAAGGAACCGGCCGGCCTGTTTGACCAATTCGGGGGAATTCCAGCCGTTGATTCCGAGCAAGGCAACATCCTTGATACCATAAAACACCAGCTGTGGGGCAATTTGGCCAATCCGGTCGGCATAATCAGGGATAAACAGAGCATGGAAGGGCGGTAACGGATATTCCAGTTTCTCTATTTCTTCTTCACCTTCAACCTCAGTTGCCTTCTTGGGAATTTCAATTTCCCGATCTGCCCAGAGTAATTTTTGAATTTGCTTTTTGAAATCGGTGCTGTCATCCGGATAGCTGACAATATCGATGACTTCACCACCAGCCTTCTGCAGCTCTGCAACAAACAGCTCGGTCATCTTTTCACCAAGGCGATTTTCCGGACGGAGGATCGAAAAAGAAATATTTCCAGCCGCCATGGCATAATCAACCAACGCTTTTACCTGATGCTCTGCCGTCAGGGTATCACGGAAAATAAAATTGCCCGTTTCAGGTAGCCCTTCTGTTTGCGCCAGAGTAAGCATCGGCACCATCTCACGTTGGGCTCTGCGGGCAGCTTCTCCGGCAGTAGTACTAATGAGTGGACCGATAACTGCCATCACCTTGTCATCATCAGTCAAACTGCTGACCAACTGGGCAGAGGTGACCCCCTCAATTGCTGTGTCGTGGTAGATGAAGCGAGCAGGAAGTCGTGTTTTATTATGTTCCTGTAACGCCAGATCCAGCCCTTTTTTGACCAGCTCGCCATAAGAAGCATAGCGCCCACTCAATGGGAGGAGAACCCCAATGCTATCGCGACTGAGCCAGCTATTGTCAGTACTGGTTCTCTGCAGCAGTAATTCGGCCTCCTGCCAGTAGGGAAAAGTTACAGAGGATGCAAATAGTTTCTGTAAATGCTGTCTGGCCTGCTCTGGTTGCTGCTGAACCAGAGCCCGGCGGGCCAGCTGCAGGCGTGCATCCTGCCCCATCGCAGTTTCCTGCCACATAAAAGCAGCTTCAGAAAGATCAGCATCGCTGAGGCAACTTTGCAATAACTGATGAGCGTGAGCAAGTATTTCTGCGGAGTTTGCGCTGAATAGAAGTTGTTGCTGCAGATAAAATAGTGCCAGAAGATATTGTTGTTGCTCTATTGAAGCAACAGTCAGAGCCTGATATAGCGTAGTTTTATCAGCCGGATTAAGAGGTTCACTGAGCAGCGGCTGTAATTGTTGTAACCCTCTCTGGAATTCACCGGTTTTGACTAGGCTATTGCCCAAAAGAAGCTCTATTACAGGGTTCCGGAAATCCGTTGGGATACGCTGTAGATAGAGAATCGCATCGGCGTAGTTATGTTGTTGCGAAAAGATTCTGCCGATTAATGCAGAAGCCTGAGCCGTTTCAGTCGAATCTGGAGATTGCCGGACAAAACTGCGCAAAACAGCCAATGCCTGGTTCAACTTTCCTGCTTGAAACAGCTCCTGACCCTGCGTCAACTCTGCAACACCAGCAGCTGTACCCGTGGTTACTGAAATATTGAATAATAACAGGGTACCGACCAGAACCAGGCAAAAAAACCGCTTCATGCGCCCTCCATAATTTTCACTGTAAAAAAGGGAATAATACAGGAATCAGTCAAATAATTCTTTGACTTTATCAAAAAAACCCTTCCCTTGGGGATGAATATCTTCACCGCTTTCTTTAGCAAAATCTTCCAGCAGCTCACGCTGACGAGCATTCATTTTAGTTGGCACCTCAACCTTCAGGACAACTAACTGGTCACCACGACGATTATGCCCCTGTAGGGCGACAATCCCCTTACCCGAAAGTTTAAAAACTTTTCCAGTTTGGGTTCCTGCTGGAACTTTAAGATTGAGCTTTCCTTCCAGAGTTGGAACCTGGAGTTCACAACCAAGCGCAGCCTGAACAAAAGAGATGGGGATTTCACAGATAACATCCTGCCCATCGCGCTGAAATATCGGGTGTTCTTCTACACTGATGACTACATAAAGGTCGCCCGGTGGTCCTCCCTGAGAGCCAGCATCGCCTTCACTGCTCAATTTCAGGCGGATACCATCTTCCACTCCAGCGGGGACTTTTAACGCAACCGTACGTTTGCTTTTGACCTGCCCGGTTCCCCGACAGTCGGGGCATGGATCGGTAATGATTTTCCCTTTGCCGTGACAATCCGGACAGGGGCGAGTCATGGTAAAGAAGCCTTGCTGATAGCGAACCTGACCTGCACCACGGCAGGTGGAACAAGTTTGGGCTTCAGTCCCTGGACGGGCACCGGACCCATGACAGGTTTCACAGGCCTGCTTGCGTGGCAACTGGAGATTTTTTTCCGTTCCAAATGCGGCTTCTTCAAAACTGATGGTCAAATTATAGCGGAGATCATCACCACGTTGTCCTCGGCTGCCGCGGCGTGATCCACCGCCAAAGATATCGCCAAAGATATCACCAAAGATATCTTCGAAGGGAGCTCCACCAAAACCGCCACTGGAAAATCCCCCCGCACCGTTGACACCGGCATGGCCAAACTGATCGTAAGTGGCTCTCTTTTGATCATCAGAAAGAACTGCATAGGCTTCAGAAAGCTCTTTAAACTTACTTTCTGCCTGGGCATCTCCAGGGTTTTTATCGGGATGGTACTGGATCGCCAGGCGCCGATAGGATTTTTTGATTTCGACTCCACTGGCGTTTCGATTAACTTCCAGTACTTCGTAGTAATCACACTTAGACAAAATAACTATCCTGCTTTAAAAAAGACAGCCGCCAACCGGTTAAGTGGTTGGCGGCTCCTGCCATGAACTTTTATTTCTTTTCGTCAACGTCCTCAAATTCAGCGTCAACAACATCGTCACCAGCAGCATCTGCGGCACCACTATCAGCGTCCCCAGCAGCACCATCGTCCTGGGACTGTGCATACATCATTTCTGCCAGTTTATGAGATGCCTGGGCAAGTGTTTCACTCTTCTTTTTAATCTCTTCTGGGTCCTCGCCCTCAATCGCTTTTTTCAAGTCTGCCAGTGCCTCTTCAATTTGCTGTTTTGTGGCACTATCCAGTTTTTCACCATGCTCGGTCAGCGATTTTTCTGTGGTGTAAGCCAGGCCGTCAGCCTGGTTGCGAGCCTCAATCAGCTCACGCTTGTTCTTATCTTCACTAGCGTGAGTTTCAGCATCCTGAACCATCTTGTTAATCTCTTCATCGGACAGACCACTTGACGCAGTAATCTGGATTGATTGTTCCTTACCGGTACCGAGATCTTTGGCCGAAACATGGAGAATTCCATTGGCGTCAATATCGAAAGTCACTTCGATTTGAGGAACTCCGCGTGGTGCTGTTGGAATTCCTACCAGCTCAAAGTTTCCGATGGTTTTGTTATCAGAGGCCATTTCCCGCTCACCTTGCAAAACATGAACCGAAACAGCCGGTTGATTATCTGCAGCGGTGGAGAAAACCTGGCTTTTTTTACAGGGAACAGTGGTATTTTTTTCTATCAGCTTGGTCATGACACTACCAAGAGTCTCAATCCCCAAAGACAATGGGGTCACATCAAGCAGGAGAACATCTTTCACATCACCGGTCAGGACACCAGCCTGGATTGCCGCACCAATGGCAACAACCTCATCGGGGTTCACCCCTTTGCTTGGGGTTTTGCCAAAAATCTCTTTGACCCGCTCTTGAACAGCTGGCATCCGCGTCATACCGCCAACTAGGACCACTTCAGTGATTTCATTGGCCGACATCCCGGCATCTTTCAAAGCGGTTAGGCACGGTTCGGTCAATTTAGCAATCAGTTCGCTACAGATGCTTTCCAACTTGGAGCGAGACAGCTTGATATTCAGGTGTTTTGGTCCCGACTGATCTGCAGTAATGAAGGGCAGATTAATGTCAGTTTCCATTGAAGATGAAAGCTCACATTTGGCTTTTTCCGCAGCTTCTTTCAGCCGCTGCAGTGCCATTTTGTCGCCACGCAGATCAATCCCCTGGTCTTTTTTAAATTCGTCGGCAACATAGTCGATGATCCGCTGGTCAAAGTCTTCGCCGCCCAGGAAAGTGTCACCATTGGTTGATTTAACCTCAAAAACCCCATCACCAAGATCGAGGATAGAGACGTCGAAAGTACCGCCACCCAGGTCGAAAACAGCGATAGTCATTTCATGTTTTTTATCTAGACCGTATGCCAGAGATGCAGCAGTTGGCTCATTGATAATCCGTAGAACATTCAACCCGGAAATTTTTCCCGCGTCTTTGGTTGCCTGGCGCTGAGAATCATTAAAATATGCCGGAACAGTAATGACTGCATCGGTCACTTTTTCACCAAGGTAGTCTTCAGCAGTCTGCTTCATTTTTTGCAACACCATGGCTGAAATTTCAGGTGAGCTGTACTTTTTATCCCGTACCTCTACCCAGGCATCGCCGTTATCAGCTTCGATAATTTTGAAAGGGCTGATCTTCATGTCCTTTTGTACCGCTTCAGAAGTAAATTTTCGTCCGATCAACCTTTTGATAGCAAAGAGTGTGTTCTCAGGATTAGTCACCGCCTGGCGTTTAGCCTGCTGGCCTACCAGCCGCTCACCACTCTCAGTAAATGCGATAACCGAGGGCGTTGTGCGGGAGCCTTCCGAGTTAGCGATAACAACCGGCTCGCCACCTTCCATGACGGCAACGCACGAGTTTGTTGTACCCAAATCAATTCCAATAACTTTACCCATAATTTATATCCTCCTTAGAGATTTTGTCAGAGTTTTTACTCTTTATCTTCTTCAATTGTGTTTTCTTCATTTTCAACTGCTGCCGGAGTTTTTGCCAGCATCACAAATGCCGGTCGCAATAACCGCTTGTTGAGTTGATAGCCTTTTTGCATCTGCTGAACCACAGTATTGGCTGGATGATCTTCTGATTCCAGCAGCCCCATAGCCTGGTGGTATGCCGGATCAAACGGCTGTCCAATAGCATCGACTGGTTCCACCCCGAATTTATCCAGCAGCTGACTAAATTGGGTCAGGGTCAGCTGCACCCCCTCGAACAGACCATCATCGCTTTCAGCCTGTTCTGCATGTTCAACTGCTCGTTCCAGATTGTCGATAACCGGCAAGATTTCGCGCAGGATACTTTCATTGGCAAACTTGGCCAATTCTTCCTTATCTCTCTGAGTCCGTTTGCGCAGATTTTCCATATCTGCCAAAGTTCTCAGATATTGCTCCTGGTGTGACTTGCTCTCTTCCAGCGCCTGAGTTAACTGATTCTGCAACGCCTCTGTTTCATCTTCGACTGCTACAACTTCAGGCTCAACAACAGCTGGGTTTTCCATTTCATTTTCTAAATCCTCATTTTGTTTTGCCACCTTTTGTGCTCCTTATTTATATCAATCTTGATCTATTTCCCGATCTAGAACCCGACTGACCAGTTGGGCGGTAAAATCAACAATCGGGACAACTTGTGAATAATTCATCCGCATCGGACCAATGACACCAAGGGTGCCGATAGCACCTTTCTGGTTGGAAAAGTTTGAGGTAATTAAACTGCAACCTTCTAAATCGACCTGGCTGCTTTCGCTACCGATAAATATCTGTACCCCTCGAGCTGATTGCCCTCGATCCAATAGCTCAATAAGATGTTTTTTACTCTCAAAGGCTCGGATTAACCGCTTCATCTGCTCTGGAGTGGAAAATTCCGGTTGCCCAAGCATCAGAGAGGCACCGGAAACATAAAGCTGATCTTCCATTTCATCCTGCAAGGCCACGCAAGAAAGGTTGAGTGCCTGTTCCTTTAATTCATCATAACGAATACGATCTTTTTGTAATTCTCGCTTTAATTTGGTACGGACATCTTGAATAGAGAGGCCAGTCAATTCGCTGTTCAGATAATTACTGATGTGTTCGAGATCGCTAGTTGTCAGTGATGGGTCTGCCTCGATAACTTTATTTTGCACCAGCCCGGTTTCTGAGACATAGATCATCAGCAACCGCCCTTGTGATAAACGGATAAATTCAATCTGCCGAAATACCGTCGAGATAAACTTAGGCGCCATAACCAGTCCGGTATATTGAGAAAGGCCAGACAGAACTCTGCCGACCTCCTGCATAATATCTTCCATGCGCATATTCTGGAAACGGTAGCTATTACGCAGATTCTGTTTTTCATTGCGGTTCAAAGTGCGGACATTAAGCAGGGTGTCAATATAGTATTGAAAGCCTTTTTCCGTCGGAATCCGACCTGAAGAGGTGTGTGGCGAGCAGAGTAGACCCATCTCTTCCAGGTCGGCCATTACATTACGAACCGATGCCGGAGACAGATTGAAATTATGCTTGCGACTGATCGCACGGCTGCCAACGGGTTCTGCCGAGGAGATATAGTCTTCGACTATTGCCTCAAGTATATTTTGGCTGCGTTCATTTAATGTGTCAGCCATATGTGTGTTTCTCCACTTTCTTAACAGAGCCTCAAGCGCCCGACTTATATTAGCACTCAACAGAGGTGAGTGCTAATAATGGAGATTATCAATGCCCTGCCCCTTTGTCAAGCCTTATGCCGGAGGTGATATACGCAATTACAATATATTCGATAATTGGTCGAATACAGCTACAGAAAATGACTGATCAGGTGATCATAGATGAGCCAGCCGTTCTGATTAAAACTATAATGGTCAGAATTTACAGGTGAATCGAGATATGGACTAATTTTGTCAATTGCTGCGGGAAAAACTTGTTGCAGCGAACAACCGAACTTTTGCTTAAATTCCTCCAGATCTATTCCGTCGCTCGTACGCAAAGCCAGGTAAACATATTCTTTCATTGCACCCAGCTGGCTATATGTTTCCAGGAGCTCTGCAGGACTCTCTCCGTGTAACAAAGACTTTTTAAAACCGTGCAGATTCGCAGGGATATGCCATCTTTCACCCCATTTCTGGTTCATAAAACTATGGGCACCTGCTCCGATTGCCAGGCAGTCTCCACGTTGCCAATAAACCTGATTGTGACGACAGCGCCGTTTCGGACGAGCAAAATTTGAGATTTCGTAATGTTCAAAACCGGCAATATTCAATTGCTCATGCAACAATTGATATTGATCAGCATAAAGATTCTCTTCACAGGATGATAGCTTGCCTGCTTGTAGCTGCTTAAAAAAAGGTGTTCCTTCCTCAAAGGAAAGACCATAGAGAGAAATGTGTTCCGGACTTAGATTTAACAGCTCCACAATCCCCCGTTCCAATGTTGACAGCTCTTGATTTGGCAAAGCAAACATAAAATCAAGACTCAGATTGTCAAACCCGGCAGCCCGCGCATCAGTAACACTTTTTCGCGCCTGTTTTGCACTATGGGTTCTTCCAAGAACTTTCAAATTCTGATCATTTAATGATTGGATACCGATAGAAAGACGATTAATACCAGCCTGTCGATAGCCTCGCAGCTGTCCCAGATTCACTGTCCCAGGATTAGCTTCCAGAGTAATTTCTGCATCTGTCTCTATCCCGAAGGTTTGCTGGAGACTACTGAGTATGTTTTCAATCCGCTTTACGGAGAGCAGGGAGGGTGTTCCACCACCAAAAAAAATCGTTTTAAATGGTGGGCAGGATAACGTTTTCTGTTTCAGAACATTAATGTTGAGGTAGAGCAGCTCAACATACTCATCAATCTGTTGCTGGGTAGCAACCTGAGAAAAGAAATCGCAATAAGGGCATTTACTGGAGCAGAAGGGAATATGCAGGTAAAGGGAGCTCATCAGGTCATAGCCGCAAAATCAGCTTCGGGATAGAGCTGATCGTAATTGAAGTAGCCTCACAATCTGATCACTGTGTGGGAGGAGATAATTTACGTGTCCTTGCTTCAAAATCAGCTACCATCTGCTGACATTTTTCAATATTATCACCGGTACAGACTGCTTCAATCGATACGCTGCCATCACCTGCGGCAATCGGGCAACCATCACTCTGACCACAGAAACATTGAATGTCGAGTAATTTTGCTTCATTGCTGCTACAGCTGCCAGATATTCCCTTACGGCCAAAGATTATACCGACTGACAATCCGGTAAAGGCAAGCAGGAAGATAATTAAAGTGGGAATAAGCAGTTCCATGGTTAATCCTCTTCAGATCTGAGATAGGGATCAAAAGCCATACTATACTTTTCAATATAGTGATCATTTTGCTTCACCAGCATAAAAATTGCAAGTTGCCGCTGCTCAGCAAACTCTAACCCTTTCTCAGGTCCCATCACCATAATCGCTGTGGCTAAAGCATCAGCACGCATACATGAGCTCTCTATGACCGTCACCGACACCAGATGATGTTTTATCGGGTAGCCAGTAGCCGGATCAATGGTGTGGGAATAGCGAGTCCCTTGATGCTCAAAATAGTTACGATAATCACCAGATGTTGCCATGGCGACATCCTGAAGATATAACCGCTTACGGATGCTGCGTTGCTCAGCGACCGGACTTTCAATGCCTATGACCCACGGTTGTTGTTGCTGTTTGTGACCATGGGTAATAATTTCACCACCAATCTCTACCAGAAAATTGTCAATCTGGTTATCTAACAGCAATCTTGCAACAGCATCAACAGCATACCCTTTAGCGATGGCCGATAGATCAAGGTAAACGGCTTGACTGCTTTTACGCAGTGCTGGAGGATCCTGGCGTAACTCTAACTTATGATAGCCAACCTGCAACAGCAAAGTCTGTATGGCATTAACGTCCGGGATTGCATCAATATTGATAGTTGGTCCGAAACCCCACAGATTGACCAATTTACCGATAGTGATATCGAAAGCACCATTGCTCAGCTGGCTGATCTCTTGAGCCGCATCAATAACCATCATGGTTTCAGCGGAGATTGGCATCCAGCTTTTACTAGAATACCGATTGCACCGGGAGATTTCTGAATCTTTTTTATAGGTAGACATCTTATTATCAATGTCAGCAAGGCGTGCATTGATTCGTTCTTTAAGTGCGGACAAATCTATTTTAGCCATCGGTGCCAGTTTGATATGATAGCTGGTCCCCATAGTTGTTCCGCTAATAGTTACCAGCTGATCATTGGTAGTTTTATACTGATTCAAGTAGATGACACTACCAACTAGCACCAGTAAAACAATAATGATCAAAGATCGCCGTTTCATTCTTTCTCCAAAAAAAAGCCGCATCAGTTGATGCGGCTTTATAATCCTGATATTGGATCGGCTTACATACTATTGATTTCAAGTGCTATTCTGGCTAATTTATGTTTTTCCTGTTCTTCCATCAGCAGCAAACTCTCAAAAATTTCCCGGACTTCAGCACTTGTTGCCGCCTCTGCCATCCCTTTGTATGAAGCAACCAGACAGCTATCCATGTTTAAACCAATATCCAAAACCTCTTCCGCAGTCATATTCACCGGGTACTGGCTTACATCAAATGGCTGCAACAAACAGTGGTCTTGTGCATATTGATACCATGCATCCAAAGCCTTTGTACGAATTTCTTGTGTATAATCACCTAAAGCACGATCCAGATGTGCTTCATGACGAACCAGGTAGTCAAGTAACATTTTAACCCGGGCGCCTTCTGTTTTATCATTAAGTTCCTGGTAAAATTTGCTGGCCCGTTGATGAAACGCCCGGGCAGAATCTATAATCTCTTTGGCTTGTCCATAAGGCATCTGATTTCTCCTTTTCTGATAAACCCTGTTAGTTAGCCACCAAAATCGTCAAACATGATGTTTTCACGTTCTACCCCTTGATCAAGGAGCATGTTGGTGACAGCATTCGCCATCAGGGGAGGACCGCACATGTAGTACTCACAATCTTCTGGAGCTTCGTGGTCTTTAACATACTCATCATAAAGAACTTGATGAATGAATCCAGTATATCCAGTCCAATTATCTTCAGGTAAGGGATCTGATAAAGCGATATGCCAGCTGAAATTGGGGTATTTCTCCTGTAACTCGTTAAACTCCTCAACATAGAACATCTCTTTAAGGCTACGAGCGCCATACCAGTAAGTCATCTTACGGGTAGAATTTAAGCGCAACAGCTGATCAAGGATGTGCGAGCGCATCGGCGCCATACCTGCACCACCACCAATAAAAACCATCTCGTTATCAGTATCGCGGGCAAAAAACTCACCGTAGGGACCAGAAATTGTGACTTTATCGCCAGGCTTGAGATTAAAGATAAACGATGACATCTGCCCTGGAGGTGCATCTGGTACGTTTGGAGGCGGTGGGCAAACCCTGACGTTAAGCATCACCATCCCTTTTTCTAAAGGAAAACTAGCCATCGAATAGGCACGCATAATCGGCTCTTTAACAATCGACTTAAAGCGCCACAAATCAAAATTATCCCAGTCCTCACGGTACTCTTCTTCAATATCAAATTCGGAATAGGAAAGTTCATGTGCCGGGGCTTCGATCTGGATATAGCCACCTGCTCTGAAATCACAATCTTCGCCCTCAGGAAGATCAACGATCAATTCTTTAATAAATGTAGCTTTTCCATCATTGGATCTAACCGTGCATTCCCATTTTTTGATATCAAAGATTTCTGCCGGGATGCCCAGCTTCATATCTTGCTTCACACCAACCTGGCAACCTAAACGGAGACCTTCCCGCGCCTGACGTTTGGTTATAAAACCTGTTTCAGTTGGCAAAATGTCGCCACCACCGTCAAAGACATGGACATGGCATTGACCGCAGGTACCACCACCACCACAAGCCGAAGGGATAAATATCCCGTGCTCAGCCAATGCTCCCAATAGTTTACCACCAGGCTTGGTGACGATCGTTTTACTGGGATCATCGTTGATAAAAAAGTTGATTTCTCCGCTGGGCACCAAGCTTTTTCGTGCCACCAGAATGATGGCAACCAAGGCAAGGATAACTCCAGTGAACATCGTGGAACCGGCTATTATAAGTGTGAAGTCCATACTCTCATCCAATCCTTATTGTTCTTGGTTATACTGCCGCTAAAACTGCAGGCCGGAAAAGGCCTTGAACGACATGGCCATCAAACCAACGATAATAAAAGTGACACCGACTCCCTGTAATCCCTTAGGAATATCGCTATAGACTAATTTCTCACGAATACCAGCCAACAGGCAGATAGCTAAAGCAAAACCAAAACCAACACCTGCACCATAGACCGTACTTTCGAGTACATTGTAATCACGTTCAACCATGAACAGAACAGCACCAAGAATGGCACAGTTTACCGTGATCAGAGGAAGGAAAATTCCCAGAGCGTTATAGAGAGCGGGGAAGTACTTATCCAATGCCATCTCAAGAATCTGTACAATCGCGGCAATAACACCGATATAACAGATGAGACCCAAAAAGCTGAGATCCAGATTTGGATAACCAGCCCACGCCAGCGCCCCTTTTTTCAATAGAAAAGTATAAAGGAGATTATTGACTGGAACGGTAATGACTTCAACAGCAATAACAGCAGCACCCAGCATGATCGCAGTACTGACCTTTTTTGATACGGCAATGAAGGTACACATGCCAAGAAAAAAGGTAAGTGCGATGTTGTCGATGAAAACCGAATTAAAGAAAATCATAAAATAATGTGACATGATGGCTATTCCTATTCTTGAAGTTCAGGTTTCCAGGTACGTAAAGCCCAGATGATAAAGCCTATCAGGAAAAAAGCGCTGGGAGCGAGCAGCATCAAACCGTTAGTGACATACCAACCACCATCGTTGACAGTGTTAAGGATGGTGACACCAAAGAGTTTTCCGGAACCGAAAAGTTCGCGGACAAAACCAACAGCCAGGAGAACGATGCCATAACCCAGACCATTGCCAACACCATCGAGAAAGCTGAGTCCTACCGGGTTTTTCATCGCGTAGGCTTCAGCACGCCCCATGACAATACAGTTGGTGATGATCAGACCAACATAAACCGAGAGTGCCTTGCTCATTTCATAGAGGTAAGCTTTGAGCATCTGATCGATAATAATAACCAGGGTCGCAATAATGGTCATCTGGACAATGATCCGGATACTGTTGGGAATATGGTTGCGGATCGCACTGATTGCTGCATTGGAACAGGCGGTAACCAATGTAACCGCAATCGTCATGGTCAGAGCAGTTGATAGTTTGTTGGTAACTGCCAGAGCTGAACAGATACCAAGGATCTGCAAGGCAATCGGATTGTTATTAAATAATGGATCCAGCAGGGCGTCTTTAGCTTTTGCCATGATTAACCTCTCTCTGCTTTAAGTTTGGCCAGGAATGGGGCAAATCCATGCTCGCCAAACCAATAGCGGATAATGCCGTGAACCTTACTACCAGTAACTGTTGACCCAGCAATACCATCAATCGTGTTGACAGCATCAGCGGCGGCAGAATCATATTTCCCCTTCTTAACGACTTTGAGGGCGAGCTTACCAGAGCTGTTATAGATCTGTTTGCCTGGCCATTGTTTCTTCCAGTTGGGATTATCAACTTCTGCACCAAGCCCTGGTGTCTCCGCATGCTGATAGAAAGTAAAACCCTTGACGGTTGTTCCATCTGTAGCAATAGAAATGTAACCGTACATTGGCCCCCACATTCCAGCTCCGCGAATTGGCAGGACAACTGCACCGGCCTTATCGAGATAGATGGCAGCATATTTAGCGCGAGTACCGATTCCAGCCAGATCTAAGTCGGCAGGAATTTTTTCTGACAACTCAGGGTTGTCGACCGCCTCTTTCTGATCGTAGGTTGCAGCATCAACAGCAGTGGTATACTCACCGGTAGCCAAATCAACCAACTTCAACTCCATGTTAGCGGTGAAAAGCTCATCGATATTGCCACCGTCATCAACCTGCTGTTGATAACCAGCAGCGGCAAGAACAGTTTTTCGTATTTCAAGTTGCTTGTTATATGCTTCCTTATCGATCCGTACAATTGCCGCCAAGCAAACCAGTATTGAACAGACGACACAGAGCAGAAAGGCAACCAGGAATGTTTTTAAAATAGAATCATTAGACATGGCGCAACTTCCTTTTCTTGATGTGTGCGTTCACGACCAGGCGATCAACAAATGGCGCCAAAACGCTACCGAACAGGAGAATGATTCCGACACTTTCAGGCATCGTCGGGTTATAAACACGAACAGCAACTATCAGGAATCCAATCAACAGACCACAGATCCATTGCCCTTTAATCGTCATCGCTGAAGCAGAATGGTCGGTTGCCAGAAATACGGTACCGAAAGCCAGACCACCAAGAACCAGATGCCAGGCAGGGCTAATCGCTTCTGGATTAAACATGCACAGAATTGAAGCAAATCCAACCACCCCAATCAGGATTGAAACAATGGTACGCCATGAGGCGATACCGGCAGCTAGCAGGATTACCGCACCGAACAAGCAGGCAAGGGCTGAAGTTTCACCCATGGTTCCGGGGATTGTTCCTAGAAAAGCGGCCTGCCAGGAGATCCCCTGGGCGCCCAAGCTGGAAACTCCGTCGCTCAGAGCCATAGCTAGCGGTGTTGCACCGGTGTAGCCATCAACCGCTGTCCAGACTGCATCACCAGACATCGATCCAGAATAAGCGAGAGACATAAATGCCCAGGCAACCAGAGCCGGGCTCAGAAAGTTCATCCCCATTCCGCCAAAGATCTCACGACCAATAACCACCCCGAAAGAGGTTGCCAGAGCAACCTGCCATAATGGCGCGGTCGAGGGCATAAGCAAAGTAATCAAGATTGATGTAACAAAGAAACCGGTACCGATACTTTTCTTACGCATTGCAGCAAAAACTACAATCCATATCGCCTGGCTCACCAAAGAGACAACCAACATAGGGACAAACAACTTAAATCCCTGAAACAGGTTGTTACAGAAATGGTTACTGTCACTAAGTTTTGGTAGCACATCAATCTGACCCGCTGCCAACATCTGATTCAGGGTAAGATTTGCCTGGAAACCACTGTTCCACACCGCCATGACAACACAGGGCAACAATGCCAGGAGGGTGATATTCATGACCCGCCTGTGATTGATTTTGTCGCGCACATGAACAGAGCCAGTCACTACCTCAGCGGAGTAGAATGAAGCGCGTACCGCCTGGAATAATAGATCGAATAATTTCACAGTCGTTATCCCTCTTTCTCAATGGTGGTGAGTGCATCACGCAACATTATGCCGTAATCATTTTTGCCAGAGCAAACATAGCTGCACAACGCCAGGTCCTCTTCTGCCAGCTCTAAGCAACCAAGATCCTGCGCCTGATCTGTATCTCCAGCTGCCAGACTGCGTAGCAGAAAGTTTGGCAGCATGTCCAATGGTAACACTTTCTCAAAGGAACCGAGGGCAAGCACACTATCTTTACTGCCGTATTGGCTGGTATCTCTTTGCTGCGAGGGAGCAGCGAATATGTATGAGAATGCTTTGCTGATGGAAGATATAATGGAGCATTTATCGGCTGTTGGAGTCGATGAAATATGAATTTCCTGCCCGAACCCTTGATCGCTCTTTTTCGGCAGAAGTGTAATTCGCACCGTTCTATTCAATATATTGCAGCTAAACTCCCCCTTGAGTTTTTCTGCTAGTACCGAAACCTGCTGATGGTAGCGACCCAAGAATGCCATCGATCCCTCTGCAGTCGTGCCATCAAGAACCGAGCCCGAAACAACCCTCTGTTCGCCGGGATTAAGTTCGTCAGCTAGCAATTCTTCGAGAGATGCTCCAACACGGGTTCGTAGCAGGCGGGGATTCTTGACTCCGGGGCCACCAAGAGCGACAATCCGATCAGTAGGAATTTCGCCGGAAATAAAAAATTTGCCAAAAGCGATCACATCCTGATAGTTGATTGACCAGACAGTTTTTGCTTCATTGACCGGATCAAGAAAATGAATGTGGGTGCCAGCCAGTCCAGCGGGATGGGGGCCATCAAACTCTTCCTTGCTGGTACCATTAACACTCGGCAAGGTGACACCCGGCTGTTGACAGACAAATACTTTTCCCTCTGTCAAGCGGGTAAGAATTTTAAGACCATTAGCAAATGCCTGTTCTTCCTCTTTAATAATCAGCTCTGCTTTTGCTGCCAGAGGGTTGGTGTCCATTGCAGTAACAAAAATAGAATGCGGGACGCTATCAATCTCTGGAACTTTGCTGAAAGGTCGGGTTCTCAGTGCTGGCCAGAGACCTGAGTCAACCAGATTATTAACGACCTTTTCACGCTCCAGACTCTCGAGTTCTGCCGCGGAGAAGGAAGCAAACTTTTCAGCATCAGTGCCATTCAGTTTAATCACAACTGATTGCAACATGCGGCGCTCACCACGGTTTATGGCAACCACCTCACCACAACCCGGAGCTGTGTACTTGACCCCAGCAGTTTTTTTGTCAAGGAATAGCTGCTGCCCCAGCTTGACCTGATCACCAACCTTTACACACATGCTTGGCTTCATGCCGACATAATCTGGCCCTAATACCGCAACAGTTTTAACCGTCGCACCATCAGAGATGGTTTGTTCGGGACTGCCGGTAATCGGCAAATCCAAGCCTTTACTGATTTTGATCATGTTAGTGCACTTTCTCAAAAGGGTTGTGAATCAATCCATGTATCAACTTTACGCTACCCATCTATTGTGTTGCTGCACAAGAGAAAGGGTCATATAATAAATTTTAAAATTTGCGCTGTTTTTGAGGATGCCCAAGGTTGTCGCCCAAGGCCAAACATATATAAAGTATGTGCTATTTATATTTTGCTGTTTTAGCAACTATTTTAAAATTATCTGCAAGAATTATCTGTCCACAAAATGTGCTATTTGTTAAAAAAAATCGTACACAGTATACACGGACAGCGAGGAAAAACAATAATAAATATGACATTCTTTTTTTCCTTTTACGGTTTATTACCGTTAAAGAGAAATAGCATCAAGATCAGCCTACAATAGGGCCTCAAGATATAGAACAATATTTCACATTACTGAAAAAATGGAGAGAAAATGAAACAATTAACTTGTGCTTCAATCCAATTCCACATTGCCCTTGGGTATATTGATGCCAATATTGATACAGCTATGGCGGCTTTACAGCGGGTGGCTCAACAGGGGGTAAAACTTGCCGTATTACCAGAGATGTGGAGCTGCGGTTACGATTATCGCAACCTGCCAGAACTGGCCAAAGAAACCCCGCGGGTCTTGCAAGATCTTCAACGTATATGTCGCAAACTTGACCTGGTCACTGTGGGCAGCTTACCGGAACTCGAAGATGGCACCATTTACAATACAGCCTATGTCATCGACAAGGGAGATATCGTCGGCAGTTACCGAAAATTACACCTGTTTTCAACCATGCGCGAAGATCAATTCCTTGGTGCCGGAAATCATAGTCTGGTCGTAGACACTTCAGTAGGTCGATTAGGGGTAGCCATCTGCTACGATCTCCGCTTTCCCGAACTGTTTCGTAAGCTGGCATTGGCAGGAGCAGAGATTATCTGTATCCCAGCAGAATGGCCGAAGCCACGCCAGGAACACTGGAAAACCCTGCTGCGTGCCCGGGCGATAGAAAATCAACTGTTTGTGATTGCCGCCAATTGTTGCGGGGTTCAGGGTAAGCTCGACTTTTCCGGTTTAAGTCAGTTGATCTCGCCGTTGGGTACTGTTCTACAAATAGCCGCAGAAGAAAATGTAGAGTTGGTGGCAGAGTTTGATTTTTCCGAAATGGAAAAGTACCGCAAACAAATTGATATTCTCAATGATCGGCGAGCAGATATCTACGGAACACCATAAATCAATCGGTTGGAGCTGAGAAAAAAATTATTCGGCAAGAGGTTGAGCGTCCTGACGATATTTCTTCGGAACCTGCTTCAGGCTGTCAGCAAACTGCAGAGTGCCACTGCCATCAACATAGAGATAGCGTTGTCCCCCCTTTTGTGCCTTCTTGATTGTCGGTTTTACTTTTTTTTCAATCACCGCCTCAATCGCATCAACCGGCTCAATTGTTTTACTTTGTTGCGAAAATATACGGATCAAGCGGCTGCGAAAATCGACATAGAAGCGCTGGGTCTGCTTCACCCCGGGAGTCTCCAGTGACACCTGTACCATCAACTGATCAAAGCCAACCGTTAATGCAACAATCACAACCAACCACAAAAAGTATTTCAATAATTTCAGCATGACAACTCCTCAAATTGCGGATTTCATACTACCTGCGTCATCCTTAAAACTCAAGAAATCGATAAGAGGTTTCTGCTGGATCAATTTGACTTCGATTATAAGTTCGATGTAGAAAGTAAGGCTGCAAGTTTTTCTTGAATGTTTATATTGATCAGAAAGCTGGTGTTTCCCGCTAATATCAATATCAAAAACATATCACTAATCTTTTACCAATAGATGGGAGCAAGAGCATGAGCAATGTAGACTATGATGTTATAATTATCGGGGGAGGGCCAGCTGGAATGACTGCAGGCCTTTATGCCTCCCGGGCACGCTTAAAAACACTGCTACTCGAAAAGATGATCATGGGTGGGCAAATGATGACCACAACCTTGGTTGAAAATTGGCCTGGGTATCCCGGTGGGATTGGCGGACCGGAATTGATGATGCGCTTTCAAGAGCATTGCGTAGAATTTGGTCTTGAAACTGATACCGGCACAGTCGAAAAAATTATTGATAATGGGGACACAAAAACCCTGATCGTTGATGACAAGAAAATAACCTGCAAAGCAGTCATCGTTGCAACAGGAGCCATCCCAAGAAAATTGGGTATTGAGGGCGAAAAAGAGCTAGTTGGCAAAGGGGTCTCCTATTGTGCGACCTGTGATGGTGCATTTTTCCGTGAGGTTCCAATTGCGGTTATCGGTGGCGGTGATACTGCTGTTGAAGAGGCCCTTTTCCTGACCCGTTTTGCCAGCAAGGTGATACTGGTCCATCGGCGTGATCAACTCCGTGCCACGCAAATTCTCCAAGATCGTGCTTTGGCAAATGAGAAAATCGAAATCGCCTGGAATTCAGTGGTTGACGGCTTTGAATCTGACAACAGCGGTTTAACTGGTGCAATATTAAAGGATACCCAAACCGGAGAAACCCGTAAAATTGAAATTCAGGGAATGTTTGTTGCTGTCGGTGTAACACCAATGACCGCTTTTATCAGCGATTTGGTTGAACTCACTGAAGATGGTTATGTCAAAGCTGGTGAGGACACAAAAACCTCCGTCCCGGGAATTTATGTCGCTGGAGATACTCGTACGACGATTCTCAGACAGGTTTCTACCGCCGTTGGTGATGGAGCGGTTGCTGCGCTTATGGCTGAAAGACATATAACTGAATTAGATCAGCAAAAATAAGATCAGCAAAACATAGATTGAAGGCTGTCAGGTTTTAAACCTTCAGCCTGGCAGCCTTCAGTCTAAATAACCTACACACAGGGGAGGGGGAATGCTCGCTAAAGTTATTTCTGGTG
>JAOZOH010000014.1 GCA_029933365.1 Desulfuromusa sp.
ATGGAAGCAAAATAAAATCTGTCGCTAATTTACAGAAAGAATGTTGCTTTATCGATAGAAAAAGGAAGATATCTTTATCTTGGGGTATAATGAAGGCAGAAAGGGCATCCACGGAAGGATCGGGTCATGGCAACAAATCTTCGGGTCGCTGGAACCCATGCATATCAGCTTTATCGGGAAGTTGAACCAGTTCCCCCATATCCACGCGTTAATCCACAGCAATCACGGGATGGATATCCTCAGCAGCAGGGTGAACAGCGCACTGACAAAGCCGATCATGTCCGCCGTCGCTTCAGAGCCATGCGCCAGTTGATCGATGAGCTGAAGGAGGTCACCGGACTCGCGCGAGTTGATTATTCGACCGCCGAAACAGAATTGAATGACTTGGGTTTATTAATTGCTGAGACAGAATTAGCTGAACAACTCTTAGAGTTAAAGATACCTGTCGAAGAAATTGAAAAGCTATTCCAGCAGCTCCGTAGCAGATCGGTCTCTCCCACATTAGGGGCGGGGCACAATCTCTCTGCAGCTGACAATTTCTTTCCTGTTTTTGTGGCTGGTCTTTCCGAATACAATCTTCATTTTCAAAATCTGCATATTCAGGCTGGTCGTAAAAGTGGTCAAATTATTGAGAAGATTGAAAATAGTGGCCAGTTTGTTGCTGAAAAAAATCGCCTCAGACTTGATTTTCGATATGCCACACTCCCCGGAAAATCTGTAACTCTGCAATTGGATATCAGCATCCTGGTCGCTGTCAGTGAAGTCGATGAAGCCAGCCGCAGGGTGATTTTATATCAACGTCCGAATCAGAGTTATGCCCTGTATGCCGATAAACAGATAGATTTATCGATCTAAGACTACATCATCTCAGCGATTCCCATTTTTATTACGATTTCCCTGTAGATGGTCAGAATTGACTGTTCTTATTGGCAATTGATTCCAGACAAAGAGAAATCAACGTATAACTTCAGGGCGATACCTTTCCTCCTCCAGGCGCATCAGGATCTCATTGATATGCTCCATTCCGCGGGTTTCCAGATCAAGGGTTACCTCTGCTTCACCTAAGGGGAGGGAGGTCTTACGCCGGTCGTGACTTATCTGGAAAATATTAGCCTTCAAGTTGCTGAGAATATTCGTCAAGTGAGCCAGCGCGCCCGGCATATCGGTCATTTCCAGGCGTAATTTCAGGTAATGTCCCTCTGCGAGCATCCCCTGCTCGACTACCCTTGGCATACCCTGCACATCCAGATTGCCCCCAGACAGCAGGCATACAGTATTCCCTTTGTGTGTCGATTTTAGGCCATAGAGTAGCGCTGCCAAGCCGACGGCACCTGCACCTTCGACAATCAGTTTCCCTTTTTCCATGAGGCTGACAATCGCTCTGGCGATAGCTTCTTCTTCAACGGTAACTATTTCATCAACGTACTTTTCTATGATTGGAAAAGCTTGCTCCCCAATCTGTTTAACCGCAACCTCTTCGGCAAAAGTATGACAGCGAGTCGATAATTTCTTTGGATGACCGTTACGCCGTGCCAGTGAGGCACTGGCAACGCAGGCTGCCTCAACACCAATAATTTTTACCTCCGGGTGCGAAGATTTGATGGCTGTCGCAATTCCGGCAATGAGTCCACCCCCCCCGATAGGGACCAGCAAAGTATCAATCTCTGGTAAATCGTCAATAATTTCCAGCCCAATAGTCCCCTGCCCAGCCATGATCAGTTCATGGTCAAGGGCAGAAACATAAAGGAGTCCCTCTTCCTTGGCCAACTGCCTTGCATGATTTTCTGCCTCGGTGAGATTATTGCCACACAGTTCAACTGTGCCGCCAAATTCCAGAGTAGCTAATTCTCTGGTCAACGGAGTTCCTTCGGGCATAATGACCCGGCAGGGAGACTGCAGCAGCGCTGCTGCAGCGGCTAATCCTTGGCCATGGTTGCCCGCAGAGGCGGTTATGACTCCGGCAGATAAAACTTCCGGGGTTTGTCGGGAAAGGAAATTATAAGCGCCACGAATTTTGAATGATCCGCTATGTTGAAGGTTTTCACATTTGAAATAGAGTGATGTCCCGAGAGCTTTGGAGTAAAAAGGGGAGTGCATCAGTTCGGTGTGCCGGATGACTTCCTGTAGATTTTCTGCAGCCTCATCAATTTGTGGTCGTGTCAGCATCGGTTACTCCTATCAGCAAGGTGCGGAATAATATCTGCGCCCGAAAAGAGAAAGTTTAGCATAGATATTGAATTCCGCTGCTTCGCAGCGGACAGATCTGATAATATAGCTTACGATTTACTACTTTGAGGAGATTTTTCAATGACAAATGAACCGCTTCAGGAAGAACCTTTGATCCCTCGCTTGCTCGCATCCAATGCTTTGCGTGCCAATCTGAGCAAACACATGGATCTAAATAAGATGGCCGATTCCAAAGCCTCAATGATCATGACTGTTTCTTCGTTGATAATCACCATCACCTTGACCCAATACGATAAACTCGCATTGATCACGACTCTACTATTGGCCAGTTCCGGAATTCTGGCAGTGGTTTTTTCGATATTGGCGATCATCCCACCATTCCATGTGACCGATCATACCAATTTGTTCTATTTTCGTTCCTTCAGTGACCTGTCAGAAGATGAGTTTAAAGGCCAGTTTTTAACCACCATTACCGACAGAAACAAACTCTATGATGCTTATTTTCATGAGATTTATTATTTGGGGAAATATCGGTTGACCCGTAAATATGGATTGATCCGCAATGGGCTGTGGAGTCTTTTAATCGGGTTGCTCAGTGCAACTGCATCAGTTATTTTCCTGCATCTGCCACTATGAATCTAATTTTGCTACATGAAGAAGATTTTATCGTTGCCACGCGGGTTTGCCTGCATGGTCGGCGACGCGAGCATATCCTCAATATCCACCGGGCTGCTGTTGGGGATGAATTACGGGTTGGATTACTCAACGGTCTAATTGGGCGTGGTAAGATTCTCAACGTGACTGATCAAGAGCTAGAGATGGAAATTTTTCTTGATCAGCAGCCACCAAAACCACTTCCTGTTACTCTTCTGCTCGCTTTGCCCCGGCCAAAAATGTTGCGACGCATATTACAAAGCATCAGTTCTATGGGGGTGAAAAAGATCTTTTTGCTCAACAGTTATCGGGTTGATAAAAGCTATTGGGGCAGCCCGCTGTTGCAGCCTGAAAAATTGCAAGAGCAACTGATCTTAGGTTTAGAGCAAGGCTGCGATACAATTCTCCCCGAAATCTATCTGCGGCCACGCTTCAAGCCTTTTGTTGAGGATGAGTTGCCAAGTATTATCCGCGGGACAACCGTTTATGTTGCTCATCCGGGGGTTGAGGAGGGCTTTCCACGCAGCTTTAATCAACCAACAACCCTGGCAATCGGCCCGGAAGGGGGATTTATTCCCTATGAAGTTGAGAAGTTACAAGATAGCGGCTTCATCCCTATCAGTTTGGGAGAACGAATTTTGCGCGTTGAAACGGCGGTTCCTGTGCTACTCTCTCGGCTTATTTGAAATAATCAGAAATCCTGTTACCTCTGAGTTAGATTGAAAATATATGACTACAATGAAAAATAAGCGCCTCGGCATTTATCTGTTGTTGGTGTTGCCGCCCTTATTCTGGGCGGGTAATTCGGTTCTGGCTCGAGGTGTTGCCGATCTTATTCCACCTGTTGCCATGTCGTTCTGGCGCTGGACCATCGCATTATTAATCCTGCTCCCCTTTACCTGGAAACAAACCTTGAAGGATTGGCCAGAAATTAAGAAACATTGGAGAATTATTTTTCTCCTGGGGTTGTTTGGAATCGCTTCATTTAATACCCTGCTTTATACGGCGGCACACAGCACCACAGCGATTAATATTGCTCTGACTCAGTCGGTCATGCCGGTCATTATCGTATTTATCAGTTTTGTTTTGTTTCGTGATCGAATTACCCGGACACAAATATTGGCGATTGCTCTTTGTACGTTGGGGGCCGGGTACATCGTCATTCATGGGGATTGGCAACGCTTGCTGCAGCTTGAATTTGTTATTGGTGATCTGATCATGTTGCTGGCAGTGAGTCTTTATGCCCTCTACTCGGTGTTACTGCGCAAACGTCCGGATATTAAGCCGATGAGTTTTTTGACCAGCACGTTTGCGGTTGGTGTGGTTCTTCTGTTGCCGCTTTATCTCTGGGAACGCCAAACGGCGGCACCGTTGGAACTGAGCCAGACAGTTATTATCAGTCTGCTCTATGTTGCTTTTTGTCCCTCAATTCTGGCCTATCTCTTTTGGAATCAGGGGATACATGAAATTGGTGCCAATCAAGCCGGTTTATATATCAATTTGGTCCCTTTATTTGCCTCATTACTTGCGGTACTGTTTTTAGGTGAACATTTTCAGACTTACCACTTGGTTGGAATTGTATTGATTGCCAGTGGTTTGTTGCTATTTAATTTGCGATTTCTACACGCAAAGAGATAGGTGAAAGAGATGACCCTGGAAGATTGGGGCTGGTCCCCGTTTTTTATAGAGAAGTTTCGACCTTGGGAGAACTCTGGATACCTGCCAGCCAGAGTGATTCGTGGAGAGAAAAACTTTTTTCGGGTTTGGTCTCTGCAGGGTGAATTGACGGTTCGCTTCACTGGAAAAGTTCGCCATAAAGCGGGGGGGCGCGCCGGTCTTCCGGTGGTCGGAGACTGGGTCGTTGTTGAACCGCAACCTGATAATCGCGGGATAATCCATGCCCTGCTGGAACGAAAGAGCTCCTTTTCCCGTAATCTCCCCGGCACCCGAAAAGGAAAAGAACGAATTGAGCAGCAGGTGATTGCCGCCAATGTTGATCTGGTCTTCATCGTCAGTGGGCTGGATCGAGATTTCAATCTGCGCCGGATTGAACGGTACCTGACTTTGGTTAGCAGCAGCGGTGCCGATGCGGTAATCCTGCTTAACAAGACTGATTTATGTGAGAACCCTGAAGATTGCAAAGCTCAGGTTGAAGCGATCGCTGGAAAAAGTCCTGTCCATCTCTGTATGGCTCGCAACGCCGGACAGCTCGATATCCTTTTCAATTACATGCGCCCGGGTGAAACAATTGCTCTGCTCGGATCATCAGGGGTTGGAAAATCGACCATCCTCAATGGGATGCTCGGCGAAGAGCGCCAGAAGATCGGAGCCGTCAGTGAAGCAGATGGAAAGGGGCGCCATACCACCACTCATCGGGAACTGATCCTGTTCCCCAACGGTGGAATCCTGATGGATAATCCCGGCATGCGGGAGCTGCACCTCTGGGGAGAAGCAGAAGATCTGACTGAATCTTTTGCTGATATTGAAAATCTGGCGGCTAACTGCAAATTCAGAAATTGCCAGCATAAAACGGAACCCGGTTGTGCCGTTATCAAAGCAATTGAGGCCGGAGACTTGAATTCTGAACGCCTTGCCAGTTATCATAAGCTGAAGAACGAATTATCAAATCTACAACAGAGGAGATAGTTTATCTTCTGCAACCTGTTATTTTATCAGCCAGCTTTCTGAGGGATTAATGTTGCGTTGGATTTTTATCACCATTCTCGGATTTTTTATTCTGTTGCCATTGCAATCTGGAGCAACTGAAGTCCGGATTGGTATTGACAATAATCCCCCCTTGACCTTCATTGATGAGCAAGGCGAAGCTAGCGGATTATTCCCGGACCTTTTTCAACAAATTGCCAAGACCAAGAACTGGTCAATTGAGTATGTTCCCTGTCAATGGCAACAATGTCTGGAATCCCTCTCCGCAGGTGATATCGATATTTTGCCCGCCATTGCTTACACAGAAAAGCGGGCTGCCCAATTTCATTTTGCTGAAGAAGTGGTGGTGAGTAGTTGGGGACAAGTTTATCAGCGGAGCGAAAATAAATTTGCTTCAGTTTTAGAGTTAGCTGGAAAAAAAGTAGCGGTACTAAAAAAAGATGTCTACCTTCTCGGCGAGCAAGGCTTAATTCAGGTCGCTAATAATTTTGATATTGAGATTGACTATTTAGAAGTTTCTTCTTACGAGGAAGCTTTTTTACATCTTAAGAATGGCGATGTCGACGCGGCCATGGTTGGGCGTATTTACGGGATAAAAAATGGACAAAAATTCAATCTTTTGCCCACCCCAATCATGATCAAACCAATCCAGGTTCGTCCGGCTTTTTCACCCCGGATATCGAAGCAATTTTCCGCTGATTTTGATCAACTCCTCCACGGCTGGAAACAATCAGCAGACTCTATCTATTATCAACTTCTTGATAAATGGCTTGGAGAAAAAGCCCCTGCAACACTCCCAAGCTGGCTTAAAACCCTCGTTTTCTCACTGTTAGCAATTCTTGGACTGCTTCTCCTCATCACCCTTTGGACCCGTAATCAAGTTAAAATTAAAACCCAAGAACTATTAGAGCGCCAACAACAGTATCAAGTATTTTTTGAAGAATCACAATCCATCATGCTCCTAGTTGATCCTGTAACCGCGGGGATTGTTGATGCTAATCCAGCCGCCTGCCAGTTCTATCAATACAGTCGTGATCAATTAAAAGAAATGAAAATGTGGCAAATCAATCAACTGGGAGAAGCTGAAGTCAGTAAAAGATTGACCAAAGCAAAAGATCAGAAGCAGCAACAATTTGAACGTATCCACACCTTGGCCGATGGGCAAAAAATCCCGGTAGAAGTTTACAGAAGTCCAATTCAAGCCAAAGGTCGCACTCTACTTTATTCAATTATCCACGACGTCAGTAACCGGAAAAAGGCAGAGCAAGCCCTTGAAGAACGCAATCAATTCCTCCAATCGGTGATTGATGGGGTTTCAGATCCGATGATGGTCATTGGGCTGGATTACCAGATTTTGCAATTAAATAAAAGTGCCCTGAGGCAACAAGGTAACGGTTCAATCGAACGGGCAGACTTCACCTGTCATCAACTTTCTCATGGATCACAACTTCCTTGTAATGGAGATGAACACCCCTGCCCGTTACTGGAAGTCAAAGAGACCTGTGCACCAGTTACGATGATCCATCATCATGTAACCGATCAGGGTAAACGAATCTTTGAACTTTGTGCTTCACCACTTTTTGATCCAAATGGTGAGGTCTATGCCATCATTGAAGTGGCGCGCGATATTACTGAACGCTTACAGATAGAAGAGCTACTGAACGAAAATGAAAAACGGCTGCACCATCTGGCTCATCACGATGCTCTCACCAATTTACCCAATCGACTCTTGTTTGAAGACCGTTTGAAACAGGCTCTCAGTAAAGCTCGCCGTAGCCACAGGCAGGTTGCACTCTTCTTCCTTGATTTGGATCATTTAAAAGAGGTCAACGATAATCTTGGTCACGATTATGGCGATCTGTTGCTGGTTGATATTGCTAAACGTCTCCGCAAGTGTGTACGGGAGGGCGATACGGTTGCCCGGATGGGCGGGGATGAGTTTCTGGTTCTGTTGGAGGAGATTGAATCAATTGAAATGATCGAAACCATGGCCGAGCGTATTTGTACCGCCTTGACTCATGAATTAAGCAAAGATGACTTCACCCAGAAAATCAGTGCCAGTATCGGCATCAGTATTTTCCCCGAAGATGCTACAAGTGGCCAGGAAATGATGAAAAATGCTGATCTGGCCATGTATCGGGTCAAGAATTCAGGCAAGGCAAACTACCAGTTTTACTCATCACCGCAAGGTCGTTTCCTGTTCGATTAGGAAACTTTGTCCCCGTTACAACTGGAGCAACTTCTCTTGGTTCTGTCTGGACATTTTTGGGACGTTGGTATTTCGGTTACAGATGGTTTGTTCTTCGGAAAACTAGGGGCTAATTCAGTCCTGTTAGTTTCTGTTTTAAGATTTCAGTTGCCATTGCCAAAGATGCTTTTAATAATTTCCTGTGTCATCAAGCTGGTTTTTTTCTTTAGCTCAGCATTACTTTTTTTTTGTAGGACACTGAGTCTCTCTTTGGCCATAAAATTCATATCTTTGTCATCATGTTTTAGCCGTAGATATTTTTTATAAAAAACTTTAGCATCACTTTTGTTTCCTAATCTATCAGACACAGCCGCCAAAAAATACATTGTCAAAGGAGATTTGCTGTTACGTTTACTTGATTTAACCAGTGTATTGAGCGCTTCATTTAATCTACCCTCCTGATAATAACAAGCGCCTAACAGTTCTAAATTTTCATTTTTCTTCTTATTCTTTTCTGTTGCAACAGCCTTTTCAAGATAAGGAACCGCTGATCGGCAATCTTTTTCTTCCCAATACAAAACACCTAAAAGGGAATATGCCTCATGATCACTTTCAATGCTGACGGAATGCTTAGCCGCTTTAATCGCTTTTCTGTGTTCTCCCAACTGCCAATAAGAATACGCTAGCATTGTTGAATACAGGGCGTTATCAGGATCACATAAAGAGGCTTTATTTAAGAGTGGGGCAGCTTTATTATGCTGATCGTTATCAAAATATGATTCAGAATCTTGATAATATTTTCTTGCTGCCTCTGGACAACCTGCCATCTGCTTTGAAGCAATATTTTTCTCTATAACTTTTTTTGCTACAATCGTTTGTTCGGGAATATCCATATATCTTAAAATAAAAACGCCAGCACTTTCCTCAGCCCCTTCAAAATAAATTTTTATTTCATTTTTTTCATAATATTCAATCCGATTTCCGCTTATATCATATGTTTTTTCAACTGTTCCCTTAAGATCAAACCATTCCACCACCTGCGATTTTATGTAGGCTTCTTCAAAAAACAGATCAATACTTTGTATCGTTGCCCCATCTTTTTTTAACACAACAGACAATCTTTTCAGGTTATGTCCTGCAGTAGAATAGTCAAATCTCTTGCCATTTTCTGTACTTCTGACAGATTTTCCGAACTCTTTATCCGCGTCTTTTTTAGTCGAAACACCTGGGGTCAAATTCGAATATTCACCAGCATAAATATTGGCGGCGCAAAAACAGAAACATAAGGCAATAAATAATGTCTTTTTCATTTATGACTCCCTGCGGTCAGTTCGATTTTGCTGCATCAATTTTTTTCTGAAGTTTATCGCATTCTCCATAAAACTTACGATCTGCAACCGATGGGGTAATATAATTTCTTGGCCAACATCTGCGCCCATTGATTCTCAGGACATCATTTTTTTTGATTTCAATGCCATCAATTTTTTTCTGGGCGTTATCGCATTCCGCATAAAACTTACGATCTGCAGCTGATGGATTAATCTGGTTTACTGGTTTACACCTTCTGCCATTGATTCTTAGGACGCCATCTTTTCCAACGACAATCTTTTGCACTGAATTGTCGATCATTTTTGCGGGACTCTTGTTGATAGAAGCAGGAGCTTGAGCGTTTGTTTTTCCCGTTTTTTTCACAAATCCCGGGATATTTTCACTGCTGCGGTTCTGTTTGCTTTTTTTGACAAATCCTGGAACACTTAGACTTCCCGGTTTATTCTCCTGTACTTGCAGAGGCTCAGGGTTGCCACACCCCGCATTTCCCGGCTTTACTTTATTCGGATCATTCGGGCACTCATCCTTACAGTCAAGCGTACCGTCATTATCCATATCCGTTTCAGGATTGCCGCAGCCACAAATTCCCGGTTTTACTTTATTTGGATCGTTTGGACACTCATCCTTACAGTCAAGCGTACCGTCATTATCCGTATCCGTGTCGGGATTGCCGCAATCACAAATTCCTGGATGAGTTTTGTTAGCATCATTTGGGCACTTATCAATACAATCGGGGGTACCGTCATTATCAGTGTCCGTCTCAGGATTGCCACAGCCGCAACTCTCCGATCTTACTTTATTCGGATCGTTCGGACACTCATCCTTACAGTCAAGCGTGCCGTCATTATCCGTATCCGTTTCAGGATTGCCGCAGCCACAAATTCCCGACTTTACTTTATTCGGATCATTCGGGCACTCATCTTTACAGTCAAGCGTACCGTCATTATCAGTATCCGTTTCTAGATTGCCGCAACCACAAATTCCTGGTTTAGTTTTATTCGAATCATTCGGACACAGATCTCTTGCATTTAAAACCGTCAACTCAGTATATGTCTGTAGGGTAGCTTTTCTATTGCTCAGACCACTTATCACATTGTTTAAATAATTGATTCTATCCTGAACTTCGCTATCAGGCAAAGAAGCCGCCCTAATATCTGCTTGCTTAGAACG
This sequence comes from Desulfuromusa sp., assembly GCA_029933365.1. The sequence continues at coordinate 10,193 of JAOZOH010000014.1, forward strand.
AACGCGTTCTGCAAAATAATGGATACTCTGGATCTCTTGACTTGTAGGAGGGCTTGAAATTTGGACTACCGAAGGATTGTGTTTTCTTAATATAGCTAAATCTGTAGCCAATCTTAGCTTTTTATTATCTGCTGCTGTTTTGGAATTTATAATGTGTTTTGAAAATTCATCGGCAGATTTGTCTACTAGGGGTTTGCCATACCCATCATAAATAAGTGAGCCTGAAATAGCACCAACAACCGATCCAATAGCACCGAAGGCAGCCATTCCAAGGGGGCCGCCAGGAGAACCTAAAATCACACCTGCAGCAACTCCTCCTTTTAATCCAAGCCATGCACCACCTGCTGCTGAAGCGCTGGACAAACCAGCATTTGCAACACCTTGTCCTACTCCCACACCATCGCCCCCGGAGATTGATCCAGCAACTGTTGCAGCATTACCTGTGAAATCTAAAATACTAGCAGCTTTCCCGGCTTTCTTAAGTAGACGTACATTATGTGAAACTCCTTTTAGTGTTTTTTTAGCTATATTGTGAGCAGTTTTAGGATTGCCACCGACTCTTTTAATTAACTTCGTAATGCCGCGGTTAGATAGTGACCCGCGAGATTCTAGAATATGATCTCCCGTTACAGAAAGTGAGCCCAACGCATTAAAAATATTGCCACTATTAAGACTATCGCTTGGAGTCTCTCCCCAAGGTTTTCCTGAAGATGCAGGGGCTATTGCGCCGTCAGAATGACGCTGAATAGACTGAAAATCGTGTGTTGTAGCATTTACAGTTGTTGTAAATATTGTAAAACCAATCGTCATAATAATAAATCCGACACAAGAAAGTTTCGCAATCTTTGAGTCTTTTCTAGAAAGGCGAAGGTTCCATGGAATGAAGTACTTTTTTGTGCGACAAGAGATGAACTTTGATGAGTAATGCCCTCTCATTTTTCACCTCCTTCTATTTTGCTTCCTTCGTCTTCTCGATTCTTTTTACTCATATCAAAAAATCCGCTGTAATCAACAATATCCATGCGGCTCAAAGAAAGTTCTGCGCTATCTCCTTCAAATAAAAATGTCAAAATTACAGAGGGATCAAAGATAGGGCTTAAGAAAACCAGGCATCCGTCTTGAGCCTCTAAAACCGTAACAATTTCGAACGTCCTAAACCATTTTTTATCTAAACTTTTTAATATTTTTTTTGTTTCGGGTAGGGTTCCAACTGCACCTTCAAGAAGTTTATCAAGTCCTTGACTCGCTGCTGACTGGACTGTTTGAATCGTCATGTTACGGCAGGATTCCAAGCGAGGATCAGTTTCTTTATCAGCAAAACGAAAAGCATCAATATTCATTAGATTATTGTAGATCATCAATGATGAAACTGGATAATTTACCTCAATTAAAACTTCCTTGCTTTTTAGTGCAGGTAATTTGTTGCGCCAATTTGAAATTGGTTCAGACCCAAAAAGATTCTCAAAAGCGCTAATTGTTTCAGCAACACTATCCCCCAAAGAAAATGGCCTGAAGGTTTTTGTCCTGAGCCAGTAGGGCAGAGGTTTAAGATCTTCTGTGTCAGTTCTTATGAAATCTCCTGCCACAACCTCTACATCGGTTATTTTAGGAATTTCAGCTTTCATGTTCCATTGTGTTATAAGGAAAACATCGGCAAAGGGATAATAAAATCCAACAACCGGCATCATACCCTCAGTACCACCGGCAGTATGAACAGCAGCGCTCATAAACAGAGCCCAGCCAAGTTCTGGAGGCGTCTGAATCCAAATTTCCTTATTAAGCACTTTGAATTGCTCAATAACTTTATCATCAGAAAAAATCATAAGGGCTTGTTCATAATCTGTCAGAAATAATCTTTTAAAATAATTAGCAGTGATTAGTAATTTCTCGACGTCTGCGAGCTTTCCATCATTGAAATCTATAAAGGCATTTTGTTCCCCATTGTCCTCATTAGACGCGTAAGATATACCATTGCCCAATATAACCGTGATGGCAAAGCAAGAAATAACTAGCAAGCCAATAGTTATTTTTATTTGTTTGTTCATTAAGCCCTCCTGCTGTATCCGAATTAATATTTTTCCGTTTGCTTACTTGTCAGAACATAAAACAACTCAGTTTCGATATGTAATTTCATATTTTAGATTTTGCGAAAACATAGTTGTTTGTTAACAACTGATTCAGATCAAATTGCAATTTGTAAGTTAAAAATTGCTTCTTTTGCTACACGCGCCTTAACACGTGCTGTCTATAGCTTACTATAATCTTTGCGTTATTCCAGCCTATCGCTGGATGCGTGGGTTTGCGGTCACTTTTCTCAAATTCTGACAGTATTTCTACTGAGTTTTAGGCGCCAGGTGGTGGAACCTGATAAAGTGTAGCGAAAGATAGATCAGGGGAGATGGTTCTTAGAGGAAGAGCATTACATCGGGAGGTACAGGTAAAATGGTGCAGTTGATACTCATTTTTAACATTGTGATCATGTTTTTGTTCTTGTTAGCCTGTTGGGTGATTATTACACCGGCTCATAATCATTTTATCCAATATGGGGCAACGGGCAGTGTTTTGCCATATCTTACCCAGATTGCTATTGATGCACGGTTTTTTTTACTGCTGATACCCATATTATGGATTGCTATATCCTTCCGGGGTTTTAAAAAAATCGGAAAACAAAAGGAAAGCAGCCTGCAGGGTCTTATGCTTTTTATCCTGGTCAGCTTGTCAGCAGGATTCATTATGGTGATTTTTTATGGAATGGCAGGGATTCTTCCTTACCTGAAAATAGGGGCAACTCTTTAAGTTTCCTGCACAATTAATTAATCAATCAGTTTCCCAACCTTTTCACAAATATACCCGGCGATCGGCATAGCCGAGGTTGCTGCCGGGGATGGTGCATTGCCGACGATCAAGGCTCGTTCACTCTCAACGAAAAGGAAATCATCTAACGTTGTCCCATCCGGTTTAACCGCCTGGGCACGAACTCCTGCAGGATAGGGAAGCAGGTCGCTGAGGGTGACCTTAGGACAGTAGCGATTGACCTGTTTTAGATATCCAGGGCGATAGAGTGAGTTTTTCAATTCAATCAGCGTGGGGAGTGGGTATTTCATCACCAGTCGGTAGAGTCCAGAGTAACTGAGCATTTCGGCCAGATCACGCAGATTGATTTTCCAGCGGCTGTACCCTTCCCGTGATAATGCTAAAGTGGCGTTCGGTCCAACAGTCAGCGAACCATCAATCATCGGGGTCAGATGGATGCCTAAAAATGGGAGCTCAGGATTGGGGATCGGGTAGATGGGGTGGGTAACAATATGGCTTTTTTCTGCTGGAAGCTGAAAGTATTCGCCACGAAAGGGGAGGATTTTAAATGTTGGCTGTTGTCCCAACATCTGAATGATTCGATCAGAATGAAGTCCCGCACAACTTACTAGAAAATGACCAGAAAAATTTCCCTGATTGGTTTTGACTTCAATCCCGGTGGTTTCTTTTATTGCAGAAACCAGGCAGTTGGTATGGATTTCGCCACCAGATGCAGTAACTTGTTCAGCTAGTTTTATGGCAACTTGTTCAAAATCAACGATGCCAGATGTAGGAACCCAGGCTGCACTAACTCCGACAACATTAGGTTCGAATTCTCGTAGCTGTTGTTGGTCAAAAACTTCCGTCTCAATCTCATTAATCCGGCAGCGTTCCAGCAGGTCCTGCATCCGCACCACGTCCTGTTCATCAGTTGCCACCAGTAACTTTCCGGTGACTCGGAAGGGGATATCATGCTCACTGCAGAACTGTTTCGTTGCCAGGTTCCCCTCACGGCAGAAACGGGCTTTTAAGCTTCCCGGGGCATAGTAAACCCCAGCATGGATGATGCCACTGTTATGCCGGGTTTGGTGAGTTGCGAGTTCTGCCTCTTTCTCAAGAACTGCAACTGTTGCTCCCTGAAATTGCAATTGTAATTGACGTGCGGTTGCCAGGCCGACGATCCCGCCACCGATCACAATAAAATCGTAGTTTTTCATTGATTATTATTCAGCCTATTCCTGAAAATCCTGTTTGGTTTTTTCCATCTGCTCAGCGTAGTGGGCAAGCAGCGTGCGCCGTGACATCATGTAGAGCACTTTTTGTGGAACTTCGACATCGACAACCGGGATTTCGTCCAGATTACGGGCAGTCAGTTTTTTCATTACATCGGTTAATTGTTCATCCGGTGTTGCCGTAATCACATTTCTTGTTGCAATGTCGCCGGCTATGACCAAGGTTGGAGGGATATCTTCATTGAGAATCCGGCGAATATCAGTCATCGAAAAAATGCCGACCATCAGCTCATCAGCGTTAACAACCGGATAGTAGGTGGTTTTTGCCGGGGCAATTTTATTTAAAATTTCAGGGAGTGTCATCCCTTCCGGAATCAATGTTGGTTTGCGCCCTTTCCTGGCGAGACTGCGGATCTGAATTCCTTCCAGAATATCGATAACAAAGTCGCCGAGGTGAGCCGGTGAATCGAAACGACAGGCAACCTGTTGCTCATAGATGCTGTTTTTGCGCATGACGATCATTGCCACCACACAGACCAACATTAATGGGGCAAGCAATCCATAATTTCCGGTCAATTCGCTGACCATGATCAAGGTGGCAATTGGGGCATTAGCAACCCCGGCAAAGAATCCCGCCATGCCAACCAGCACATAGGAACGTGGATCTTGCACCAGCATAGGGAAGAGGATTTCTGCGGTAGCACCAAAAGTTCCACCGAGCATTGCTCCAATCACTAAGCTGGGGGCAAAAACACCACCGGAACCACCCGATGAAATGGTCAGGCTGGTGGCAATGATTTTAGCCAGAGCAATAACCAGCATCACCCAAAGTGCCATCTGTCCATAGAGTGCTGCTTGCACCCAGCCATAACCCGATCCGAGCACCTGCGGAATGAACATGGCTAAAATTCCCAAGAGGAGTCCGCCCAAGGCTGGTTTAAGCCAGGTTGGTATTGGCAGTTTGCGAAAAGCATCACGCATTCCGTAAAAGAATTTGACATAAACGACGCCGAATAAGGCACAAATAATCCCCAGAACAAGGTACAGCAACAGTTCTGATGGTTGGTCAAAGCGGAACAGAGGGGTGTCGAGGAGCGGTTTCCAGCCGGTGACAGCTCCAAATAGGGAATAGGCAATGATTGATGAGATAATGCAGGGAATCAGTCCTTCATGCTCAAAATCGGGGTCACGATAAAGAACCTCAGCGGCAAACAGGGCACCACCAAGTGGGGAGCGGAAAGTGGCACCGATTCCACCTGCCATCCCGGCCATCAGTAGCAGGCGACGATCTTGAGCGGAGAGCCCTAGTTTGGTCGCAATAAAGGAGCCGAATCCCGCTCCAATTTGGGCAATTGGCCCCTCTCGGCCTGCTGAGCCTCCAGTTCCAATCGTGACAATCGACGCGATAGATTTGATGATTGGAACCCGGCCACGAATGACACCACCCTTACGGTGAAAAGCTTCAATGGCTCCGTCAGTTCCATGTCCTTCAGCTTCAGGGGCAAAAGTGTAAACCAGCCAGCCAGAAACTAATCCACCCAGTGCTGGTAACAGAAATAAACACCAACGGTAAGGGAGAGAGAGGGTGTCAATAAAGTTGGTAAAGGAACTTTCCGGAGTCCCTTCCAAGGGGGGGTGAATATTGCCGAGCTTTCCCAACATCAGATGTTCAACACTGTTGGTGGCAAAGTAAAAAGCTAGAGCCCCACCGCCTGCAACAATACCGACCGGGATTGCCAGAATCAGCAGTCGAAAACCAGTTCGATCAAGTAATTTGAGAATTTTTGGAACCATTTGCATAGAAACAATCTGTAGTTGAAAATGTCATGAGAAGGCTAAGCAAAATAATCGTCCACCAAGGCCATGAAAAACTGCCGCAACACTGGAGGTCGGACTTTTTGCGACGCCATCTTGTTTAACAGTTTCAAGCGGCTGGAACAAGTAGAGATTCCATTCTAAGGCTCCGTTGAACTTTTTTCATCAGATATGGGCTCCACTTCAACGGGACGCAGGTGCCAAATGTCATTATTATATTCGGTCATGGTACGATCGGTTGAAAAGTAACCGCTGCGGGCACTGTTGAGGATACTCATCCTTGTCCATCGTTCTTTATCTTGAAATGCCAGCGCAGCCTTTTCCTGTGCCTGCACATAACTACGAAAATCGGCCAGAGTCATCCACGGATCATTTTTGGATTTCATGGAAGCGAGAATATTGTCAAAAATCCCAGGCTCAAACTGATTGAAGTAACTTGATTCAAGTAAATCAATCACCTTTTTTAACTCTGGATCATCAGCAATCAACGCGTCCGGATCATAATTTTTCTTCTGTTCCTCAACCTCATCGGCGTGTAAACCGAAGAGGAAGAAGTTTTCTTCTCCTACGGCATCAAGAATTTCAACATTGGCGCCATCCAGCGTACCGATAGTGACTGCACCATTCATCATAAACTTCATATTTCCGGTGCCCGAAGCTTCTTTTCCTGCCGTTGAAATCTGTTCCGATAAATCTGTTCCGGGGCAGATCACTTCCATGGCTGAAACACTGAAATCAGGGAGAAAAACCAGTTTCAGTCGGTCACCAATATCTGGATCATGGTTAACCACATGAGCGACATTATGGATCAGCTTTATGATGAGTTTGGCCATGGTATATCCGGGAGCTGCTTTGCCCCCGATGATGACACAACGATTTGTCCAGGACTTGGTTTCACCAGATTTGATCTGCGTATAAAGGTGGATCAGGTGGAGGACATTGAGGAGTTGGCGCTTATATTCATGAATCCGTTTTACCTGTACGTCAAATAGTGCATCTGTCGTAATGGTGATCCCGGTTCGCTCGCGCACTAAATCAGCTAAACGCTGCTTATTCTGCTGCCGAATGGCAAGCCAACGGGCAACAAAATCAGGGTCATCAACCAGTTTTTCCATCCGGCTCAACTGGCTCAGATCGGTGAGCCAGCTTTCGCCGATCGTTGCGGATAAAAGTTTCCGCAATCCTGGATTAGCAACCCCCAGCCAGCGCCGCGGTGTCACGCCATTGGTTTTATTATTAAATTTTTCCGGCCAGAGTTGGTAAAAGTCTTGAAACAATCCCTCTCTCAATAGCCGCGAATGGAGGGCTGCAACACCGTTGACAGAAAAACTGCCGATAATCGCCAGATGTGCCATACGGACACGGTTGTGCTCATCAATGATCGACATCCGTTGACAGCGTTTCTGATCGGCTGGCCACTTCATCGATACCAGCGCAAGAAAGCGGGCGTTAATTTCGTAAATTATCTCCAGTAAACGCGGTAATAGCTTTTCGAATAACTGCAGTGGCCAGCTTTCCAGCGCTTCTGGAAGGAGGGTGTGGTTTGTATAAGCCATGGTTCGGGTGACAATTTTCCAGGCATCATTCCATTCAAGTTGTTCCTCATCCAGCAGCAAACGCATTAATTCAGCTACGGCCAGACTTGGATGGGTATCGTTGAGTTGGAAAACATTATTATCAGAAAAACTGCTGAAATCATTCCCATGGCCACGCTTCCACTGGTGGACAATATCCTGCAAGCTGGCCGAAACGAGAAAATATTGCTGTCGTAAGCGTAGTTCCTTGCCATTTTCACTGCTATCGTTGGGATAAAGGACCATAGTGATGTTTTCAGCATCATTCTTTTCAGCGACCGCTTCAAAATATGAACCGGCATTGAATTCGGTTAAGTTGAAATCCTTGGCCGAAGCAGCTGACCACAGCCGGAGCGTGTTGACAGTATGATTGTGATATCCTGATATCGGCACATCGTAGGGAACTGCTAATACCTCTTCAGCATGTTCCCAGTGAACAATCAGTCGACCATCTCCGTGGGTGTCCTTATACATCCGGGTGTGGCCACCAAAACGGACCACACAGGTATAGTCGGGGCGGCGTATCTCCCATGGATACTCATCATATCCCAGCCATTGATCGGGTTCTTCTACCTGATAACCATTTTGAATGCGCTGATGGAACATCCCATATCTGTAGCGTAATCCGTAGCCCATGACTGGTAGTTGCAGAGTGGCACAGCTGTCCATGAAACAAGCCGCCAAGCGACCGAGCCCACCGTTACCAAGCCCGGCATCGCGTTCGGCACTTTCAATCTCTTCCAGCGCTTTTCCTGCTTCAGAGAGAGCCTTATGCACATTCTCATCGAGATCCAGATTGAGCAAATTATTACTTAATGAACGGCCAATGAGAAATTCCATTGACAGGTAATATCCCCTCTTTGTCTCAGCTTGATAATGAGCCAGCCAGGTCTGTTTCCAATGTGTCATCAGACGATCGCGAACTGTATATGAGAGGGCTTTGAATAGATAATAACCAGGGGCACCCAAGTGCCGACCAAAGGTATTATAGAGGTAGTGGAGAAAACTTGATTCGATACTGGTTACATCATTGCCCAGGCAACGCAGTGCTTTGCGCAAAATAGCTGCGGTTTTTTCGTCAATCGGTGCCGTTTGCATAGAGAACTCCTTGCGGGGAAGCTTGGTGATACAGGTTCAGATAGGTTTGTGCACTCTGTTGCCATGAAAAATCTTGCAGCATGCCGGTTTTCTGCAGCGCCTGCCAGCGACGTGGGCTTTGAAATTTTGCTAAGGCACGTTGCACAGTGTAGCAAAGTGCAGCAGGGGTGGGAGAGTCAAAAACAAATCCTGTTGCTGTACCGTTCTCCAGGGTTACCTCATTGGTATCAATAACGGTATCCTTCAATCCTCCAGTCGCATGGACGATTGGGAGTGTACCGTAAAGCAAGCTATACATCTGATTCAAACCACATGGTTCGAAGCGTGACGGCATGAGAAACATGTCAGCACCCCCCTCGATCAGATGTGCCAGTTTTTCCGAATAATCGATGATAACAAAGATACGCTGCGGGAACTGACTGGCAAGTGTTGTCAACTCTCTTTCAAAGAGGTGGATACCAGAACCAACGATGACAAAGCAGGCGTTGGTACTCTTTATCAGTTCTGGCAACGCCTGAATTATCAGATCAATCCCCTTTTGTTCAATCAGACGACCGACAAAACCTATCAATGGCGTATTGAGAAGGGTTGCACCATTCTCTTTGTCCAGCAATTGTAGCAACGCCAGTTTATTCCGTTTTCTCTGTGCAACCCGACCACGCTGCGCTGAATAATGGAAGGGGAGATACGGATCATGCTGTGGATTCCAGATCTGCAAGTCGATGCCATTCAATATGCCGTGCAAGCGCCCCTGTTTTTGTCGTTGTTGCAAAGCGGCATGTAGACCAAAACCCTGTTCTTCTGTGCAGATTTCAACGGCATAGCTGGGACTGACGGTGGTGACATGATCAGCAAAGACGATGCCAGCCTTGAGCATTGACATCGAACCATAAAACTCGATTTGGGTGAAATGCCACCATTTCGGGGGCAGTCCCAGTTCTTCAAACAACAGGTAGGGGAAATGGCCACCGTACGAAAGGTTATGAATGGTAAAAACGGTCCCGGGTCGCTGGTTTGGATCTTCTTCACTCAACAATGCAGGGACCAATCCGGTCTGCCAATCGTTGCAGTGCACAACTTCTGGCTGCCAGTGTAAATTGCAGCGGTCCATAGCGACTTCAGCAACCACTCGAGAGAACAAGCCAAAACGCTCGCCATTATCGAGCCAATCCTCGCCAGCAGGGGTTTGATATGGATTGCCGGAGCGATCAAAAAGATTATCAATAGCAACCAGTAGCAGTGAGCAGCCAATTCTTTCCACCTGCCCCCGCAATATCCGCACGGAGCGTTGCTGTCCGCAACCACTGACTTGTATGGTTGCTACCTCCTCTACTTTGCTGGCAACTGACAAAGCGTCAGCATAGGCAGGCATGATCAACATAATCTCTTGCCCCAGTGTTTGTAGTGCGGCGGGCAACCCAGCTGAAACATCAGCTAACCCGCCAGTTTTAACTAACGGATAAATTTCAGAACTGGCGAACAAAATCTTCATCAAATTTCCTCAGATTGTAAAATAATTAGAGACAGTGGTGGCAAAGTCACCAAGGCACTGGCTGGGCGTCCCAACCATTCGTTGTCAGCAGCTATAATCTCACCCGCATTGCCGACATTACTGCCACCGTAGATCGCTGCATCGGAATTGAGCAGCTCTCGATATTTTCCACTATGGGGCAAGCCAACGCGATAATCTCTACGCACCACGGGGGTGAAGTTAAACAGGCAGATGAGCTGCTTTCCTTCTGCCTGGCGGATAAAACTCAGCACCGATTGCTGATAGTCATGACAGTCGATCCATTCAAAGCCCTGCGCCTCAAAGTCATATTGATGCAATGCTGCCTGCTCACGGTAATGTGAATTCAGGTCTCGTGCCAGCAGCTGAACACCACGGTGATTCTCATATTCGCAGAGTGACCAGTCCAATGTTTTTCCTTCGTCCCATTCCAGCCACTGACCAAATTCCCCCCCCATAAATAATAATTTTTTCCCGGGTGACGCCATCTGATAGCAGAGTAACAAGCGCAAATTTGCCAGTTGCTGCCAGGCGTCACCCGGCATTTTGCTGGCCAACGCCCCTTTTAGATGCACCACTTCATCATGGGACAAGGGGAGGATGAAATTTTCATGGTAGGCGTACATTTGACTGAAAGTCAGTTGATTATGGTGGTAGGAGCGGTTGATCGGATCCTCAGAAAAGTAGTGCAGGGTATCGTTCATCCAGCCCATATTCCATTTCATCGAAAAACCCAGTCCGCCCATCCACACCGGTCGAGAAACCATCGGCCACGAGGTCGATTCCTCAGCCATGAGAACCACTCCGGGGTATTGGGCATGCACCTCAGCGTTTAGGGTGCGGATGAAATTGATCGCCTCAATATTTTCGTTTCCACCATAAGCATTGGGGAGCCATTCTCCTTCTTCACGGTCATAATCGAGATAGAGCATTGATGCGACAGCATCAACACGTAAGCCATCGAGGTGAAACTCACGAGCCCAGTAGAGGGCATTAGCAATCAGGAAATTACGCACCTCATTGCGCCCATAATTAAAAATATAGGTTCCCCACTCTTTGTGTTCTCCCTGGCGGGGATCTTCATGCTCATAGAGAGCAGTGCCATCGAAACGAGCCAGTGCGAACCCATCTTTGGGGAAGTGAGCTGGCACCCAGTCAAGAAAAACGCCAATGCCATGCTGATGGCAGTGGTCAACAAAATAGCGAAAATCATCGGGAGTTCCAAAACGGTGGGTCGGGGCATAATAAGCGGAGGTTTGGTAACCCCACGATTCATCGAGGGGATGTTCACTAATCGGAAGTAAATTGATATGGGTGTAACCCATCCACAGGACATAATCGACTAGACGGTGGGCGATTTCACGATAGTTGAGAAACTGGTGATTATCATCCCGCTGCCACGATCCCAGGTGGACTTCATACATTGAGATGGGGGCATGCTGCCAGTCATAATGTCTTCGCTCTGCCAGCCAATTGTCGTCTTTCCAGCTATAGTCGCTGGAGTAGACGATTGATGCTGTGCGTGGGCGCATCTCCATCGCGCGGGCGTAAGGATCCGCTTTCATTATGCAGTACCCGTTATACATGGTACGAATTTCAAATTTGTAACAATCGTTATGCTTCATCCCGGGGATAAACAGTTCCCACACCCCGGATCGTCCCCGCGCGCGCATCGGATGCCGCAAGCCATTCCAACCGTTAAAATTACCAACCACCGAAACCCGTTCAGCTGATGGTGCCCATACGGCAAATAGAACCCCGTCAATTCCATCCACTTGTCGGAGGTTCGCTCCCAGAATATCGTAGAGATTCCAATGTTGCCCTTCTGCGAACAGGTGTAGATCCAACTCCCCGACTTGAGGCAAAAAGGTATAGGGAGAGATCACCCGATTTACTTGACCAGATTCCTCACTCCACTCCACCCAGTAATGAGAGGGAAGCCGTTCTTTTTCTTCAGCACTGAGGGTTGCAATAAACAGCCCGCTATTGTTGAGCGGCTGTAAAGCAATACCACCTTCAAGAGATGCTGAGGTTGCTGTCGGGAGCCAGGCGCGCACCACCCAGTGGTCATCGCGGGGATGACAGCCCAACACGACAAAAGGATCATGGTGGCTGCCCTGCTGCAGGCATTTAAGATCGTAATCTTCTGTTGTTAGATGTGGAGTTGCCATCTATGCATCACCTCTGCTGCTATAGCGTTGACTGCGCTCTAGTTTGTCGCGAATTGTTGCGGAAAGTTGTGCCGGAATCTGATCCCAGGAAAATCTCCAGGACCAGTTATCTTCTGTCGTACCGGGGGTATTGGTCCGATGATGTTCATCCAGACCCAGCCAGTCCTGCAAGGGGATTATTGCCATGTTTGCCGGTGATTGCAGGGCTGCTTCAATCAGGGGCCAAGGCATGGAACCCGTATTCTGTGGCAGTTGTTGTAACACCTGTTGTTGCAGGTCGGGGTCGAGGGAATTAAACCAGCCACAGGTGGTATTATTATCGTGGGTGCCAGTATAAACCACTGAATTTTCCACTTGATTGGTGACGCTATGGGGGTTATCACTATCGCCACTGAAGCCAAATTGCAATACCGACAGGCTGGGCAGGTTAAAGGCATCACGCAGGGCGATGACCTCCGCGTTGATGACACCAAGATCTTCGGCAACAAATGGCATATCCGGGAAATCGTCCCGCAAAGCTTCTAATAACTGATACCCAGGAGTTTCCACCCACTGTCCTTCAGCGGCGGTTTCTGCTGTTGCCGGAATCTCCCAGAGCGCTTGTAAACCACGAAAGTGGTCAATCCGTACCAGATCAAACTGGCGTAGCGCGCTTGCCATCCGTGCTCTCCACCAGGCAAATTGGTTGCTCTGCATTTTCTCCCAGTTATAGTGAGGGTTTCCCCAACGCTGCCCGGTCTGGGAAAAATAGTCGGGTGGCACCCCAGCGACTACCGTTGGTTGTAGTTGCTCATCAAGTTTGAATAACCCGGGTTGAGCCCAGACATCGGCACTGTCGTAGGAGACTGCGATGGGGAGGTCACCAAACAGAATAATCCCCTGTCCGTGAGCAATTTTTTTTATCTCTTGCCAGCGTTGAAAGAGCAGATATTGTTGCCGTTTCAGACTGTGTAATCGGTCTTTATTCTCAGCCGAAAATTTCTCTAAAGCTTCCTGGTGCCGATAACGGTACGGGACTGGCCACTGAGACCAGGGTTGATTATTGTGGATTTCGCGCAATGTTACAAACAGGGCATAATCATCAAGCCAGGCGCTCTCATCCCGGATAAAAGACAGAAGCTTGTCTTCCTCTACCGCCATTGTCGAAACAGCTTCTGGTAATAATGCCGGATTGAGCGCGTAGGCAGAATAGGCCTGATAGGGTGAGCGGTCAGAATGTGGTGCCCCAAGTGGTAACATTTGCCAGACACTTAATCCCGCTTGAACCATCCAGTTGAGAAAAAGCTCAACGTTTTCATCCAGAACACCTTGTGGTAACGCTGTTGGATGCAATAAAACTCCGGCTCTTCTCATTTTGTATTTCCTGTTGTTAAAGGGGCCATCAACCACCATGAATAAAAGTAAAGAAGCTGAAAATAATTTTGGAAACTGCCATATTTCAGTTTCTCCGCATGGTACCAGCATTTTCATCTGTTTCGCCACCACCATGAGAGAGCGGGTTCTTCAGCTTCTGAGGAGGAACTTTTTCCAGAAGTTGGTAAAGGCGGATTAAATGACGACGAAATAACTGATCGAAATCCCGGACGCTGGTGGCGGGGTTATAATCACCAAACCACCAGAACCAGTCAGAGCCTTCACATACGGCCAGTTGTCGCGCCAATTCTAGCTTTTTTTCCTCTGGTAACCTCTCGGCTTCCATGACCCGGTCATAGCAGCACTTAGCTTCTACTAGCAGATCCCAAGCGGCATTTTTATCTTTGTCACCGATCCAGGTTGAAAACGACCCGTATACCCAACTGCCCGCCTTAAGTACAGGCAAGTTTCCGACTGGAACACGATCCGGTATTTCTACAACATCATTGAATGTGGTCATTTCCAGACGAGGATGGTCGGTTAGTTTCTGATAAAGAGCCTGGAGAAAGTGGAACCCGTTATCGGGATAATATTCCCAGGCATTTTCCCCATCGAGAATGACCGTTATCACTTGTGATCCTGACTCATGCTTGAGAAAGCCAGCGATATTTTCAAGATGTTTGCAAAAATCGTTGGCGGCATCTTTGGCATTCCAGTCTTTGTATTGAAAACCGATCAGATCGGACAGTCCATCATCACGGAAAAAAACAGCACACTTATGGGGTGGGTTGAGCAAAGGCTGATAGAGCATCTTTTTATGCTCCATTTTTTTTGCCCCAATTTTAGAGAGTTCGCATGAACCCCGCCAGACACCTTCTCCAGAGGCGGTCCAGGCAAAATTGAACTCATCCAGGACCTCGAGAGCCGCACTACTCACCCCCCCTTCCGACAACCACACACCGCGTGGAGGGATCCCAAAATGTTCCTCAAAAACGTCAAGTCCGCGGCGGATATGCCACTTAGCCCTCTCCAAGCCACCAGGATAGTTTGGATGCTTGGGCAGGGGTGCCTCGGGTTGAGCATCATGCATGGCGGAAAAATCGAGCAACAGTGGAACGATGGGATGGCCATAGGGAGACATGGATAACTCGATACGGCCAGCTTCCATCAGAGTACGATAGCGGGGGATGATCCCTTCGATGATATCGGCCATCAGCTCTACCAGCAGGATCTGGTCGTCTTTGGTAAAGTTATTTTTACGTGCCATCAGCTGAGTCGCCCGAGAATCATTCCGTACAATACTGGCTCCCAGCCAGGCGAGATGATACCACATGAGCAGGTCGATAAAGAACTGCGGGCTGAGATAGTTCACCCTGATCGCATCCAGTTCACCGTTGGAATATTGCTCCCGAGCGATATCAAACAGGGTTCGAAATGGGAGATGGCGGTCTATTGTGGTTGGTGCGTTAATCCGCTGACAAGCGATGATAATTTCAGCCCGTGCTTCCGATTCCGCTGGAATTGGCAACTGACCGGAAACCAAGTTGAGCAAGGGATCGTGCATTGCCGCACCCTCTTGCAGCCAGCCTCGCATCTGATGAGCATAATCATCCAATTGTTCCAAAAGTACCGGAGCGAAATTGACCACTGCTCTGGCCTCGGGGAAAGATTCCAAATGGGCGGCCATATCAGCATAGTCCTTGATGGCGTGGAGATAGACCCAAGGTAAACGGTAAGTGCCATCCAAGCCATCGCGGTAATAGGGTTGGTGCATGTGCCAGCAAAGGGCTACTTTAATTTTTTTTGTCATGATAACTGTCCACTCCTTAAAACCAATTTCGAGAACAGGGTTAACGGATATTATGTTTTTAGTGCTCAGATCTGTCCGGCCAGTTGCTTGGTGACCAGCAGAGCCCCCTTGAGTCCCACCAGCTCATCCATTATCAGCTGAATTGGCATTTTTTCTACCATAGCACGCATCTGACCTTGATCAAGAAAGTGGGTAACAAAATCAGGATTTTCCATCCAGCGAGCGAACTTGGCACCGATGCCACCGGCAATATAGATTCCTGCATATGCTGGCCACAACAGGGCTAGATTGCCAACAAAATCTCCGTAAATATTGATAAAGGTGTTAATCGCTTGTGCAGCCACGGCATCATTATTCTCCGCTAAAGTATGGATTTCGGCAGCCGTCAATAGTGGGGCAGTCTTTTCAATATACTGTTGTTGAAAATAAAACTGATACAAATTTTCCAGGCCACTTCCGGAGAGTATATTTTCATAGGTCACACGGGGTTGACGGCGGTGAAACCAGCGAAGTAGTTCCTCCTGTTCAGTATTCAGCGGTGCAAAATTCATGTGGCCACCTTCGGCGGGCTGCGGAAAAAAATGACCCGCCTGCTGACATACCGGGATAACCCCGAGACCGGTTCCAGCACCGATCACCAGGCGGTTGCCTTTTTTATCAAAAGCCCCTTGCTGCAGGCAGAGCAGATCTTGCGAGTGTAAAAGATCAATGCCCAAAGCGACCGCATGAAAATCATTGATCAACTTTACCTGTTTGATCGGTAGTAAGTTCAGCAACTCGTAAGTAGAAATAACCCAGGGAAGGTTGGTTAGGGAAACTTTTCCTTCGGTTACAGGGCCGGGCAAACCAAAACAGGCATACTCAACTTGGGCGATATCCTGGTCACGAAGAAAGGTTTCAAGCAAAATGGGAAACGAAGCAAATTGTGAACTGAAATAATAACAGGGGCTTGCGATACAATCAGGGTTGTCAGTATCCAGCCACAGGAATCGTGATGTTGTCCCCCCAATATCCCCCGCCAACAATATCATGATAGTTTTCCCTTCAAACTTTGCCTGACAAACAAACTATTTGGTCATTTGTTAAGGATTTTCAATAGCTGCAGGGTGGAAAATCAGGCGTACCCTCCCGGTTGCCCCAGCATTTCTCGCGTTACCAGAACAACTCCTTTGTCGGTGATGCGGAAGCCATTTGCTTTGTCCTGTTCGGTGTCGTACCCGATGACAGACCCTTCTGGAATTTCACAGCCCCGGTCGATAATAGCCCGTCTGATTTTGCAATGTCGATGGACTATGACCTCCGGTAGGATCACGGTCTCTTCAATTGTTGAGTAGGAATGTACCCGGATATTTGAGAACAACAGGGTTTTCTTCAGGTGTGATCCAGAGATAATACAACCACCTGATACTGTGGAGTCCACAGCCATGCCGCGTCGGTCATCATCATCAAAGACAAATTTTGCCGGCGGCAGATGCTCTTGATATGTCCACATAGGCCAATTGGGATCGTACAGGTTGAGTTCCGGGTTGGGAGAGATCAGTTCCATATTGGCTTCCCAGAATGCATCCAGGGAACCAACATCACGCCAGTAGGCCAGCTCATTGGTCTCCGGATCCCGAAATGGGTAAGCGTGAACGTTGTGCTCTGCGACGATGGAAGGAATAATGTCCTTGCCGAAGTCATGATCGGAGTCAGGTTTTTTACCATCTTTTTCCAGCTGGCTAAAAAGAAAATCTGTATTGAAAATATAATTCCCCATCGAGGCCAGAGTGATGCCAGGCTGTCCGGGGATTTCTGCCGGATGTTCTGGTTTCTCGTCAAAGCGTAAAACGCGGCTATCTTTATCAACCGTCATCACCCCGAATGCCCCGGCCGCTTCTTCAGTGGGAACTTCCAAACAGGATACCGTCATCTCTGCACCACTTTCAACGTGTTCCAGTAACATCGGGCGGTAATCCATCTTATAAATATGATCGCCAGAAAGAATCAACACATATTTTGGCTTCTCCGCTCTAATGATATCGAGGTTCTGATAGATGGCATCCGCAGTTCCTTGATACCATTCTTCGGAGAAGCGTTGCGAGGCGGGTAAAATTTCAACGAATTCACCCAATTCCTTTTTGAAATGGGTCCAGCCGCGAACCAGATGGCGGATCAGGGAATGTGATTTGTATTGAGTGAGAACCCCGATGCGACGAATCCCTGAATTCACACAGTTGGAGAGGGGAAAGTCGATAATACGATACTTTCCACCAAAGTAGACCGCAGGTTTTGCTCGCCATGAAGTTAATTCGTGTAATCTGCTGCCACGACCCCCGGCCAAGACCAGAGCGAATGTATCTTTAACCAGATGGCTTACATAGCGGTAAACAATATGTTTCTCGCGGCGGCGCTCAGGATGGTTAGGCATGAATTTCTCCTTAATTATTGAAAAACCAGCAAAAAATTACATCTTCCTATTTGTTAGTCCACATCTCATAAGCATAGACTCATTCGTATGATCCTTCAACCATGAGGCGAGTTATTTTTTGATCAGTCCAGGACGATTTTGTTTTCAGGATCAACTGGAGCTAATGATTCAATTAGTAGAGTCGATTTGTCGTCGTCACCAGCTCATGGCGTCTTGCATAGCCAGGTGCCAGATGTTGTTGCATGTCAGGAGACTATTCGTGGTGAGAGAAACTGGCGGTAGAGTTTATCGGCAACCTGATCGGTTGTCCCACCATGGAGTTCTGCAAAGGTCAACAGGGGATCAGCCAGGGTGAGTCTGTCCGGCTGCCAGCCGCTCCAACCACATTCCTGGCCAAATGGCTGTAAAAGAGTGACGTTCCCAGCTGGATCGGGGGTCAGGCGGAGTTGTAGCATGGTTTTCAGTTGCAGCTCAGAATCCAGGTAGAGAACTGCAGATTGCGGTTGAAATCCGCTGGTCAACAGAGCCGCTCCCAACTCGCCACCGATGAGGATCTGTTTGCCCTCGGCTGTTTGTTGCAATAGTTCCGGAATCTGGCTGACGTTGTAACCAGGACTCAGTTGGCAATGTTGTAAAAACAGCTTTGGTCGCAACGTTTCCAGATATCCAAGTTGCCACCGTTGCAGCAACTCTTCAATGGCAACCAATTTCCGTTTCCCTTGATCGTCAGTTGACAGATTGCCCCGTTTTTCTAATTCGGTAAACAGATCGCCAATGGCACCCAGGGCGATACCGGCATCGTCGGCAAGGGCTCGATAGGTGGCATTGATTGTCTGATGATTGCGTAATAACAGATAAATCAGCTTCAGCCCGGCGGGGCGAAACAGGCGATCTGCACCCGGAGACTTCGGAGGGTGTTTTTGTCCGCCAATCTCGACGTAGAGTGGCAGCCGATTCAGATACAGGTTGCCGGCGCAATCGGCATACTCAATCTCTTTCTGTTTCAAGAGTGCTGCCATCTGAGGAGAGATGTAGTGACTGATCAGCAGTGGGCTGGCATTTTTCGGCGCCGGAGAGGTTTTAATTTGATGAACCACTAGGTCAATAAGTTGTGGAGTCAACTTAGGAACCACTTTGATGTAATAGTGGGTGTCCCCCCAGGGACCGGAAAGACGAAAGGTTCCGGCAAAAGGGCCGCCAACTTTCTGTAGCATAAATTCGATTTTCGCCTGTGGAATAGTGCGAATTGTTTTGATGCTGTCATGAATGATTTGTTCATCTTTTAGAAGAGGTTTTCTGGGCATGATATTCCTTAAAATAGAGAGCCGGTGTTCATGGAAATATACTTGTTCAGAATGTATTGATCTGGATTCAATTGAATAGGCTGTTGAACATTCTTGTCAAGAAGAAATTATTATTCAGTGGGGAAACTGCTCAAAATTAGAGCTATGTAAGATTGTGGGTTTTGTGTTATATTTATTAGCTACATTTAAGCTATGAATATTTCTTCTGATATAGAGTTGTTTATTCGGGGGTGAGTCAGGATTTTGTGCTATGCGGAAAAAGCGAATTAAACTAATCAGAGTATTTCAACAGATCACCATTGCCGCATTGCTTTCCTTGGTGGTGATTATCATGTTCTTGCACATTTCAACCCGCTCAAGAGAGTTTGAGCAACGTATCGCAACTATGCGTAGCGATTATGTGACACAACAAAAAGCGTTGATAAAGCGTGAAGTAGAGCGAGTTGTTGAAATAATTAACGAGCAACGTTCACGGAGTGAACAAATGACCAGAATCACGGTCAGGGAACGGGTTCATGAAGCCTTTGCTGTGGCTGAAAACATTTACCAGAAGAATAAGGAGACCAAATCAAATAAAGAAATTCAGCAAATGATAGTTGATGCCTTAAGGGCTATCCGTTTTGAGCAGGGAAGCGGGTATTATTTTATTACCAGTTTGGATGGAACAGCGGTTTTGTTTGCCGATCGGCCAGAATTAGAAGAATTGAGCTTGCTTGGTATTCGGGATACAAATGGCAAAACTGTGGTGATGGATCTGATTGATATTGCCACGCAGTCCAGTGAGGGCTTCTATGAATACCATTGGACGAAACCGGCAGTTGCAGGTAACAACCATAAAAAAATTTCCTATATCAAACGATTTGAACCCTTTGACTGGTTCATCGGAACGGGTCTGTATGTAGAAGACAGAGAAGCTCAGATTGAAGCTGATTTACTTGCAACTATCAGCAATATCCGTTTTGGCAAAGATGGCTATATTTTTATTAACAGATTGAACGGTGACGCTTTAGTTGCAAATGGAAACCTAATTCGAGACACCCAAAAACTCTGGGAAGTTTTCAATAAGAATCCGGATAAAACCAAGGCTCTTTTTGATCAGGAGTATGATGCTGCTTTAAAGCCAGATGGTGATTTCATTTACTATTCGTTGAGCAAGTTGACCGACCCCGATAAAGAATTCCCCAAGGCATCTTTTATTTATGGCATTCCTGCTCTGCAATGGTTGGTTGGCGCGGGTGTTTATCTTGACAATGTTGAAATCAATATTGCAGAGCTACAGATTGAGTTGGAACAGCAGAAGCGTTCTGAAATCAAGGGAACCGTTTTGGCAACTGTGGTTATTATTGCGTTTATTTTACTGATATTTCAATTAATTAGTGTCTGGTTGAAAAAAGATTTAACTTCGTTCGTCAGTTTTTTTGATCGATTGGCGGAAGATGGCCAAGAGATAGATCGTGAACAGGTTCGTTTTGAAGAATTTTATCAGATGGCTGGCAACGCTAACTCTATGTTGCGTGATAAAAAATTAACGCAGGAAAAGCTGCGCTTGAGTGAAGAAAAATATCGGACTTTTTTTGATAGCTCCAGGGTTGGTTTTTTCCGTTCCAGATTGTCTGATGGGCTTTACCTTGAGGTGAATGCAAAAGCAGCAGAACAGATTGGATGTAAAGTTGAAGAGGTTGTTGGCAGAATAAAGACCACTGATCTGTTTCAAGATATTTCACAACGAGAAAAACTTCTCGGCAGTCTTAAAAATGATGGTTATGTAAATGACTTCGAAGTCAATTTAGTGCTTCCAAATGGTCGGGAGGGTTCTTATTCGATTTCAGCCAAAGCCTATCCAGATAAGGACTATATGGAAGGAATTGCAATCGACATTACCGAGCGTAAACGGGCTCAGGAGCTGCTGAAAGAGAGTGAAAATCGCTTCAAAGATATGACAGATATGCTTCCCGAAGCTATTTTTGAAACCGATATGGAAATGAAAATAATATATGCCAACCGAAGAGCTTATGACCTGTTTAATTGTACAAATAAAGATTTTATGTTGGGTGTGTGCATCTATGACATGGTTGTTCCAGATGAGAGGAAAAAAACGCATGATAATGTCGTTCGACGTACTCAGGGTGAGGAGCTGGGCCTTGTCGAGTACTGTGGTTTAAAAAAGGACGGTTCGACTTTTCCGATCTTAGTACATGTGATTCCCATCAGGAATGATCAAGAGATTGTGGGATTCCGCGGGGTACTGGTGGATATTACCGAGCAAAAGCAAGCAGAAGAGGAAATTCTGAAATTGCGTAAGCTGGAATCAGTTGGGGTGTTGGCCGGCGGTATTGCTCACGATTTCAATAATCTGCTTGCCGGGCTGTTTGGCAATATCGAAATGGCAAAAAGGTTTCTATCTGCTGAGCATAAATCGTACAAGTATCTTGACTCTGCTGGAATATCAATGGAGCGCGCTATTGCTTTAACCCGGCAATTGCTTACCTTTGCTAAAGGTGGCGATCCAATCAAGGAAATCGTATCTCTTGAGGAAGTTATCACCGAAACCGCAACATTTTCACTGCGTGGCGGCAACGTCAAATTGCAGCTTGATATTGCCCCAGACTTGCAATTGGTCGATGCCGACAAGGGGCAGATAAGTCAGGTTATCAGTAATCTGGTCATCAATGCTAAGCAGGCAATGCCAGATGGTGGAATCATTACAATTAAAGCTGAAAATATTGAAACAGTAGAGGGTAAGCAGGTCCAGGTCATCGTGCAAGATCAAGGTGTCGGTATCGCACCGCAACATATGGATAAAGTTTTTGATCCTTATTTTTCCACCAAACAACAAGGTAGTGGTCTGGGTCTGGCATCATGCTATTCCATTATCAACAAGCATAATGGCACCATTACTGCGGAGTCAGAACTGAATCAGGGGACAACATTTACGCTTACCCTGCCTGCCGTTGAGGAAGTAGAAAAAATTCTGAATGCTGCTCAAGACACAGATTTATCCGCTGATAGTACTACGGGTGCACGTATTCTGGTGCTGGATGATGAGGTTTTAGTACAACAAATGAGTGGGGCTATGCTTGAGGAGATGGGGCATCAGGTTGATTATGCTGTTCATGGAGAGGAAGCAATCTCGAAGTATCAGGCTGCTCGAGAAAAACAACAGGGATACGACATTGTGATTTGTGATTTGACTATTCCTGGCGGTATAGGGGGGCAGGAAGCTGCTCAGCAAATCCTCAAAATTAACCCCCAGGCAAAACTTATTGTTTCCAGCGGTTATGCTACTGATCCGATTATGGCAAGTTATAGCGAATATGGATTTCAGGGTCGGGTGACCAAGCCGTATGGTTTTGCAGAGTTACAAAAGGTGGTGCAGCAGACACTGGAGTAGGGACGTGGCTGCTCATCCCTGGCCAGATTCAAAATTAGGATATAATGGTGATTGTCCCCCTGACAACAAATTATTCTATCTTTCTGGCAAGCACTTCACGGGGTTTGCCGCTGCCATCTGACGGACCGACAATCCCTTCTTGCTCCATCCGTTCGATCATGCGGGCGGCGCGGTTATAACCAACCCGTAACCGGCGTTGTACCATAGAAATAGAGGCTTGACGGCTGTCGGTGACAATTTTTAATGCTTCATCCCAAAGCACATCATATTCCTCTTCTTCCTGACCATCTGCACCCGCTGTTGGGGGGGCTTTCAGGATCGACTTGTCGTAGCTCGGCTTCCCTTGTTTGGAGAGAAAATCAACGACCCGCTGCACTTCCAATTCAGAAACAAATGCTCCATGAACCCGTTGTAGATAACCGACTCCAGGGGGGAGAAAAAGCATATCACCCATGCCCAGCAGGGTTTCGGCACCCATCGAATCAAGGATTGTTCGTGAGTCAGTGCGGGAAAAAACCTTGAAGGAGATTCGAGTTGGAAAATTGGCCTTGATTAACCCGGTAATAACATCCACGCTGGGTCGTTGGGTTGCTAGGATCAGGTGGATTCCCGCAGCGCGTGCCATCTGTGCCAGGCGGGCGATCGATTCCTCAATTTCACGGCCGGCAACCATCATCAGATCGGCAAGTTCGTCGACGATCACGACAATATACGGTAGGTGACCGTGCTCAAGCTCCTCTTCTGGCTCAATAAAGGGGGGAAGCTCCATTTCTGCATCGAGAATATCTTCTGCTGGTTCTGGCTCTGGAGGGAGATTTTCTGCATCTTTAGCTTCTTTGGCCAACTTGCGGTTGTAACCATCAAGGTTTCGTACCCCTTTGTCTGCCATCAGTTGATAGCGACGTTCCATCTCTCGAACTGCCCAAGCGAGTGCCAGCGATGCTTTTTTCGGGTTGGTGACGACGGGGAGTAACAGGTGGGGAATCCCCTCGTAGATTGACAATTCCAACATCTTCGGGTCGATCATGATGAGTCGTACATCGTCGGGGGTGGCACGATAAAGGAGCGAAAGAATAATGGTGTTAATCGATACCGATTTACCACTTCCGGTCGAACCTGCTACCAGCAGGTGGGGCATTTTAGCCAAATCAGAAACGACCACCTGGCCAAAAATATCTTTGCCAAGAGCCATCGGCAGCTTGCCACTTGTTTTGCGGAAAGCTGCTGATTCGATAATTTCCTTCAGATAAACAATCTCACGATCTTTGTTGGGAATTTCAATACCAACCACGCCGCGTCCAGGAATTGGTGCGACTATCCGGATTGAAACGGCCTGTAATGCCATTGCTAAATCATCTTGCAGGTTGGAAATTTTATTGACTTTGACTCCGGGAGCTGGGGCGAATTCATACATGGTGACGACTGGACCTGGCTTCACTTCAACCACATCTCCTTCAACACCAAAATCAAGAAGCTTCTTTTCCAGCATCCTGGCGGCCATGGTCAAACTGTCGCGGTCAATCGGCTTTGGCTCGCCGCCGTCATGATTCAGCAAAGAGGCAACGGGCATATGGTAAATGCCACTCGGTTCCAAAAAGGAGAAGGCCACTTGATTTTCTTCATCGGTGGTTTTTTTCTGTTTCTTTCCTTTTTTGGATTTTGTCTCCGTCAGTTGTTTAGGTTCAGGCTGAATAATTGTCGGAGTGTGGATCTCCAAAATCTGTTTTTCTTTTTTGCGTAGTTCTTTACGTGCATTACGCGTTTCACGGCGCCGCTCCATGCGGCGGCCCGAACGATCCAGGATGCCATCAAAGAACAAAACCAGCGAGAAGCGGGTTGAGAGGATCAGCGAAACCAGGAAAAAGACAACCAAAACGAGAGCGGCACCGCCAATATTAAGATAACGAGAGAGGAGCTGCACCAGAACTCGTCCAATGGCTCCACCCGCCTCATTAATTTGGCTACCAAACAGGGGAACGCTGGTAAATTTAAGTGCCAGTAATCCACCAAGAGCTATTTGGAGGATAAAAAAGGCAATCAGCCGGACGAAGCGGAAATGAACTTCGCGGAATTTCAACCAGCGCCAGGCTAGATTGAGACAACCAAGGGGCCAGAGTAAAGCGGTCAGGCCAAAGGTTTGGTAAAGGAGATCTGCCAGATGGGCGCCAAAGACACCCACCAGATTATTGATTTTCTCAGGGTGAAGATTGTTGTTGAAAGAGGGATCGTCGATACTGTAGCTGCCGAGACAGATCAGGAGAAAAATTCCCAGTGCCAGCCAGACCAGCCCGAGAATTTCTTTGCGCATTCGATTTTCAGTGGGAACTTCTGGAATTTCTTTACTCATAAATGATGGTCTCGCAAAAACAAATGAGATGGCTAAGCAAAAATATCGATTTCAATCAGTTTTGTAGAGAATACCCGATTATTGTTTCAGTTATAACTGTAAAATAACCGGTAGAATGAGAGGTCGTCGGGCGATTTGTTTGTTAAAGCAACGCCGTAATGTTTTACGGACTTCGACACGCAGTTCTTCCCAATCGCTCAGCATCTCCTGACTGTGCTCCTGCAACAGGTCACAGACCGCTTGCTTTGCCTCGGTCAATAGCACGTCACTCTCTTCATTATCTTCCGGGACAAATCCTTTGCTGAAAATTTCCGGGCCATGAACAATTTCTCCCGTTGACTGGTTAATTGCTAGCATCAAGATAACCATCCCATGGTTGGCCAAATGACGTCGATCCCGCAATTCCATTCTGCCGACATCACCTACCCCCTTGCCATCCACCAGCACCCGACCGGTTTCAAAAGGTTCGCCAAAGGTTAGTCCCTCCGCACTGACGGTGAGTTTCCGGCCATTTTCAAGGATCAGTGTGTTTTCCCGTGGCAGTCCCATTTCAATAGCCAACTGTTTATGTTTGACCAGGTGGCGATACTCACCGTGAACTGGGACAAAGTATTTTGGTTTAACCAGATTGTGCACCAGTTTTAACTCTTCACGACTGGCGTGACCGGAAACATGAATTTCACTGGTTTTTTCGTAATATACTTCGGCACCGCGTCGATACAGGCTGTTAATCAGATCGCTGATCGCTTTTTCATTACCGGGGATAAATTTTGACGACAGAATGACTGTGTCACCTGGTTCCAGTTCGATCTGTTTGTGATCTCCCAGTGCAATTCGCATCAGGGCACTGAGTGGCTCGCCTTGACTGCCTGTGGTAATAATCAGTACCTGTTCCGGTGGCAGATCGCGCATGTCCCGTAGGTCAATAAATTGCTCTTCTGCAATGGTCAGGTAGCCCAACTGGCGGGCAATGTCAACATTACTGACCATGCTGCGACCGTTGATCAACAGTTTTCTTCCGGCAATTTTTGCCGCGTCGGCAATTTGCTGAATCCGGTGAATATTGGATGAAAAGGTTGCGACAATAACCCGTTGTGGGCACTGCGGAATCATCTCTTCCAGAACTTTTCCGACGCTGCGTTCCGACAGGGTGTAACCCTCATTTTCAACATTGGTTGAATCGGCCAATAACAGCAGCACTCCTTCTTCCCCCAATTCTGCCAATCGCGCCAGATCTGTTGTTTCCCCATCAACGGGGGTTTGGTCAATTTTGAAATCTCCAGTGTGAATAACTATTCCTGCCGCCGTTTTGATTGCCAGACCAACTCCATCAACAATAGAATGGGCAGCTCGATAGGGTTCAACTTCAAAAGGAAAGAGATCAATCTTTTCTCGCGGTTGAATCTGTACCAACTCGACCTGATGATCCAGCTCAAATTCCTTCAGTTTATTGCGCAACAATCCCAGGGTTAAGCAGGTTCCGTAGATCGCCGGCTCCCCAAGCTGGTGCCAGAGAAACGGAATCGCTCCAATATGGTCTTCATGTCCGTGAGTTAAAACCAGCCCGACAATATCTTTGGTGCGATTTTCCAGTGCACTAACATCCGGTAAAACCAGGTCAATGCCGAACATGTAGGCTTCGGGAAACATTAGGCCACAATCGATCAGTAGAATCTTCCCTGCGTATTCAATCCCCATCATATTCATACCGATTTCACCGAGTCCGCCAAAGGGGAGCAGGTATAGCTGTTCGGATTGTTTATCAGACATCTGTCGTTGCTCCTTGTAGTCTGCTGGCAATTTGATCATGAACCTTGGTGGTCAACATATCGATATCACAACTTTTTAGACCTTCTGTCGTAATTGGTTGGAGAAATTCCATTTTCAGTAAACCGCTAGCGATTCGCCAGCGACCTTTGGGCTGGATTTGATAGCTACCATGGATAACAATTGGAACAACAGGAACTTGTGCTTTAGCCGCAATCAGCAGGGCTCCCTTTTTAAATTCCTGGAGCTGACCATTCGGCGTCCGAGTCCCTTCGGGGAAAATAACCACTGAAGCTCCTTCCTTAATGCGCTGGGCGGCTGCAATGACACTGTGCATTGTTTTACGCCGGTTGGAACGATCTATCGGGATAAAGCCGCTACGTTTCATGGCCAGACCGAAAAGCGGAATTCTGAATAGTTCTTGTTTGGCCATCCAGCGAAACTGGATTGGTAAACCTGCGTAGATGATTGGAATATCAAAGTTACTCTGGTGATTGGAGACATAGATGGCCGAACCAGCATGGGGGATATTTTCGGCGCCCTGGATCTGTACTTTTAATCCCGCAAAAAACAGACAGCTGCGTCCCCAAAAACGGACAAAAGAGTGCATCCTTTGCGGGCCAAAAGGTGAAATAAATAGAGCCAGAAAGGTTGCAATCAGCGTCCATGGATAAAAAAACAAATAGAAAAAAAACGTGCGTAGCACGGAGATCCCTTCAGAAAAGTGTAAATATAGCATAATACTGATTCAGGGGGGAGCTCGCAAAATCATTCCAAGAGAGAATACATGATACTGGGGGAGTAGAGTTGCCGTTCAGGGGTATATCAAACACTACGCTAAAAATAGATCATAACCGCATTTCAGCATCAACAAAGTCAGGACAAAGCGGAATACAGGAA
>JAOZOH010000224.1 GCA_029933365.1 Desulfuromusa sp.
CATGGAAGCAAAATAAAATCTGTCGCTAATTTACAGAAAGAATGTTGCTTTATCGTATTTCACATAGAGAAAATCAAAAACCCGTTCAATAACTTATTGAACACCCCTGCAATCATGATTTTAAATTTAGAACAGGAGGCCTGGAGATGGGTGCAACAGACGCTTTAGTGAAGGACAAACAATATCGCGATTTGACGTTTGAACAGAAAAGGTTGCTGGCATCGTGGGACATCGCATCAGAAACAGAAAAGAAAGCCGCAATAATAATGCTTCGTCCGCGTTCAGAATATGAGCGGCAGGAGAAAGAAAAAAACAGACCAGTTAAAGCAGAAGCTATTAACATCAGAGGAAAAACTATAAGGCCTGATAATGATGGTGCGAGAATTGATATTGAAACAACAGTAAAGGAGAATTCTAGGTTGTGCGGACAAGGTGTTGCGGCTCCCCTTCTTGAGCTAAGTGTCAAGTTATCCAACCAAGTTAGAGAGCCGATGCCAGTTGTTGTGAGTGCAAGCGAAGCAGTAGAAGTTGCAAAAAATATACTGCAAGATAAGGATCGAGAATACTTCATTGCCCTGCATTTGAACGCAAAAAACAAGGTTGTCGCAACTGAAATAATTTCTATTGGTAGCCAAAGCGCTGCGCTTGTCCACCCCCGCGAAGCCTTTAAGGGAGTATTTCTTTATAGTTCTGCGGCCGTTATTTTTGCGCACAATCATCCAAGTGGAGATCCAACCCCAAGCCGTGAAGATATGGAAATAACATCGCGGCTATATCAGCTTTCAGAGATATTTGGAGTCAGGCTGTTGGATCATATCATTATCGGGGGTGATAGCCATTTCAGCATCTCGGACGCAGGTGGCCTTTCCGGCACGCTACCGGATTGGTCAAAGCCAGACTGGGAGCGTCCAGCAAGATGGTGTAAAGACAGACAACGCCGAAAAGAGATTAAGCAGGAAGTTCGCCGTATCCGCCGCAAGCTGGAAATCACTCCCCGGCACGCAAACGCCCTTTTTTGTCACAATGGTGAAGACAACTTTTATTCCTTTGAAAGTGGCCACGTTGAACCTGCCCCAGCAACTTTAAAACTGCTGACCCTGCTGGACAAACACCCGGAGCTTTTGCAAGAGATTGTGAGCGAACCTTGAGAAGTAGTGTGGCCTCAAGCTGATACTTTACTATGATTTAATTGACAACTTATTCCTAAACAGGTATAAATAGACATGACGAAGAAAACAGAAAAGAAACTTATCTGGGTTGGGAACAGCCGGAAAAAGTTACTCTCCTTTCCTGAAGACGTGAAGGATTTTATCGGGTATGCCCTTCACCATGCACAACAAGGGACAAAGCACCCGGCAGCCAAACCATTTAAGGGCTTCAAGGGTGCTGGTGTTTTGGAGATTGTGGATGATCATGATGGGGATACTTACCGAGCTGTTTATACGGTCAGAATCAAGGAGAAGGTTTATGTTCTCCATGCATTCCAGAAGAAATCAAAGACCGGGATCAAGACACCACAGAAGGATATTGACCTGATTAAAGCCAGACATAAGCAGGTTGAAGTAAGAGAAAAGGAGTAAAGCAATGGAAGATATTAAATTTGAAGAAAGTTCCGGTAATGTCTTTGCAGATCTTGAGCTTAGTGAACCCGATGAGCGTCTTGCAAAAGCTGACCTGGCTGCAAAGATCGCTCAGATCATCAATAAGCGACACCTGTCACAATCCCAGGCGGCTGAGCTTTTAGGAATACCACAACCAAAGGTTTCAATGATCATGAATGGTCGGCTCAAAGGCTTTTCCATGGAGAAGCTGATGATCTTGATGCTGGCTTTGAACCGGGATATTGAGATTGTGGTGAAGCTGAAACCAAAGACACAAGAGCATGGCAGGCTTCGAGTTGTTTACTCTTGAATTGGAGGGTAATATTCGTTTTCGCGGGATAGTTAGGCTAGACGATAAGCGGGGCTTCTTACCCTCTTTACTGAGATTTTTTTAGCAGGTGCCCAGTAGGAGGTGTGCGGAAAATGCAGAAGTATTTTACACTTGATGAGGTTGCTCAGCATTTAGGGGTTAAAAAAAAAGATGTTCTTGAGAAATTGAAAGAGAATTTGTTAACCCCTTCAATATATTTTAATGGAAAGATCGAGGTTGTTGAAGTTGGTGGGGATGGAAAGCCAATACGGATAACCGGATTAATGGAAGTTGATGGTATTAGGGGTCTACATTGGACTGAATCCCAGGTTAAAGGGGTAAATCTGTTTACCCAATATGAGGATTGTGAGCCGCCAAGAATAATTAGAATGACGGAACATGATGTCCTCTGTGGGCGATCTTGGAGAAAATCCTGCATTGGTGAGGTAGCAGTATTTACTCAATTTGAAGAAGGAAAACCGTCAAAAACTGTAAAAGGAGAACTACTGCTACCAGAACAAGAAACGTGGCAACGCTGTAGGCAATACATTCCCCATTTAGAGACTCCAGAAGGGTGGCCAAGTTCTGGCATTGAAAAGCTGGCCTTTGACTTTTCACAGGTGGTGGTGAGTGTAGAAAGCATAATTACCTATATGTCGAAGCAAGGCAGAGAGGTCCCAGAGGAATTTAAGCCGGAGTTCTCGCCGGAACGATTTGTGGCTGATGGTCTCAGGCGGGGAATGCCTAAGCCAAAAATAGCGGCAGAACTATTTACACGTGGAGTAAAAAATAAGGAGATTGGAAAACTTTTCCCCCGAGAAAAGTGGGAAGGGCTCAGCTTTATATCAGATGATATGTATGCCAAGCGTTCGAAAGAACTGCGTGCATCTGCTGAAAGGCTAGGCTTAAAAAGCGTTTAACATAAGACGAAGCAACAGACACATAACACGACAAAGCCGGGATAACTTCCCGGCTTTTTTGCGTTTTTGCCACCCGTAAAAAAGTCCGCTAAATGTCCATACACCGTCCGTTCGGACTGAGTTATATCTTAGGGGCAATCCAGCATGCACCTAGGAAAGGAGATGTTATGTCCGACGATTTTAGTTTATTAGCTGAAAAATGGCCATCATCCATTGTTGCAAGAACAGAGGTGAAAAAATTTACAGGCGGTATTTTGTCTGGCAAAACTTTAGCGAACCTGGCTTCGAAAGGGGAACCAGTACCACGACCAATCCGTGTTGGTCGTAAGGTTGCCTATAGTGCTAAAGAGTTGGCTCAGTGGCTCAGCGAGCGTTCGAAGTAGGGGGGGGAAATGGTTGATAACACTTTAAGAACCACAGATCAAGTATTGGCAGCCACACTGTGGCAACGTTTTGGTTTAGAGCCGCAGGTCTCCCTCTCTGAAGACCTCATGAGTGCTTACTTCATATTCCCCGAATCAAGCGAATTATTGGATGCAGAGAAAACAAAGGGGTCAAGTCTGCTCTTGGCTTTTTTCAAAAATCAAG